>JAGANI010000065.1 GCA_017624285.1 Clostridia bacterium | reverse complement strand
GAAGAAATAGATATTAATTCTACTAGTTTGGGGCGTAGATGGTTTTTGACATACTCTTTTGTAAAGAGATTGCTAAAAAAAGGAGATTTTCTTTTTATTGATGAGCCTGCGGCTTTCTTGCACCCCCAAGCGCAGATAGAATTTAGAAAAGATTTAGAGCAATTGGCGAGTAACGGCGTCTATGTTTTTATTACGACTCATAGTCCATATATGATACCTAATAATTGGGCAAACGTACACAATGTTATTATGACTGAGAAAGGTACGCAGGTTCAATCTTTTAGCGATAAAGATGAGTTGTGTGAAACCATTAAAGAAGAATTGGGCATTTCGCGCACAAGTGATATTCTTTTTAACTTGTCTAAAATTATTCTTTTGGTAGAGGGTGTTGCGGATAAAGCGTGTATTGAAAAATTTGCAAGAAAATTGGGCTATGATTTATCAAATTATCACATTTTGCCTTGCAATGGTTCTCCCATTTTAAATATGACTTATCTTTGTATAAAGGAAAAGATTAAATTTAAAGCATTATTAGATGCGGACAATAAAAATAAGCCCAAAGAGTGGTTAAATAGACAATTCGGATATAAAGAATACTTAGAACTAATTAAAAATAATAAAGATTGCGTTTTTACCCCTGAAGATGGAGATAGAAAATGTTTAGAAGATTGTTTTAGTCGTGAAGATGCGGACAAATACTTTACTTTATCTAAAGGGCAGAAAAAAATAAGTTGTGAAGAAATTGAAATAGGTGAAGTATTTACTGATGAAACGTTAAAAAATTTTGAACAGTTGTTCATCAAGCTAGGTATTCCTAAAATTGACAAGAAATAATTAATGTAGTATAATGAAAGTGTTAATAATGTCACTCGTTATTTTTATTGGAGGTGACGTTATGAACAAATTAAAGAAACTTAATAAGAAAAGAGTAGCGCAAAACGTGGGTAGATTGATTGCAGAATCAAATATGCCTAACGAAGAAATTGCCTTTCAGTTAGATATAACGCCAAGATTGTTGTATTATTGGCAGACGGGCAAGAGAGTTCCAAATACTGAAAACGTATATGGGCTATCACAACTATTCAAAGTTTCAATGGAAAGCATCCTAATTTAGGGAGCTTTTTATTTTGAACTAAAGTTCATTGTGCGATATAAAAAGGCGTGTTAAAATAGTGTTGATTTTAGGAGGTGCCATATGTCAAAGTACAATTTAATAGTATTATGGGAGAACGTATTCCCACATCAAAACGAAGCTTATGATTACGCTGGAAGAAGAATGTTAAAGTCGGCAATAGGAAATCAAAACAGTAGATATTGCCCAACCATAGACCATATAAGACCGTTAGCGAAAGGCGGAAAAGATGTTCTTGAAAACATTGTAATTTGTGCGCAAGAAACTAATGAGGAAAAAGCAGATACTTTCCCTAATTGGTACGCCAATGGTAGACGTTTCCAAGCGAGAAAAGTTAAAGGAACGTCAAATGAATACGATATCTATCAAATGGATTGATGTCTTAGATGTGATTTGCTATAATAAAATGAAAGGAGTGTTATGCTTACAAAAGTAAAAAAATCATTAAGTAAAATCAATTATAAATTGTTTATATCGTTGTTGGTGCTAGGTTTAGTGCCGACTATCTATACCACGGTTAGAGTTTTCTTTTTAGGGCAACTTCCAGGCGAATATTCTTTCTCAATTGCGGGGCAACTCTCTTGGGTAAACCTTTTGTATGAGATATTGAGCGAAGCAATCGTTTTACCGTTGTTCTTCTTTATTGGTAAAGTTTTAACAAACAAGGATGAGTTCGCTAACCGTATGATAACGGGTTTACTTGTTTCAGTTGGTGCTTATGCGATATTATCAATTATAATAATTGCATTTGCTAAGCCACTTTTATCGTTAATGGCAACGGATAAAGCGATTATCGATGCGTCGGCAACTTACATAAAAATTGAAAGCGTAGCAAGTATTTTTTCGCTTGCGTTCAACTTTATTATGGTTGCTATGGTAACACTTGGCAAAGAAAAATACGTTTACGTGCTTACGGCAGTAAAACTCGTTTTATGCTTGCTCGTCGATACGTTTATGGTTTCAACGCTTCCCGTTTCATTAAACCTTGGTGTAAATGGAATTGCATTCTCGAATATAATTGTTAACGTTATTTTAGTAGCGACGGCGATTATTTTATTAAGTAAAGAAGGAGTCGTTCTTTTCATCCAAGCAAAACTTTCTTTTGCTTGGATGAAAGACTTTTTGAAAGTGGGTGGAATTTCGGGTTTAGAATCACTTGTTAGAAACGTTGCCTATATGCTTATGATAGCTCGTATGGTAAATATGGTTGGAGAGCAAGGAACGTATTGGGTAGCAAACAATTTTATTTGGGGTTGGCTATTGCTTCCCGTTCTTCAATTAGGCGAACTTATTAAGCGTGAAACGGCAACGGACGAAAACGCTGTTAAAAATAATTCTCTTGGTTATTTTATAATAACGGCACTAATTTGCGTTCTATGGTGTGTAACTATTCCGTTTTGGAAACCATTTATGACTCACGTATTAAATTTTAGCGACGTCGACAAGTTGTTTGAACTTGTTATGGTGCTTTTAGGTTTTTATATGCTTTATGCTTTTCAAAACGTGTTCGACTCAACTTTTTACGGGCTTGGGAAAACAAACTATATGTTATTTGAATCAGTTGTAACCAACTCAATTTACTATGGTACTGCATTTATTTTATACCTATGCGGAGTATGGCAACCAACACTTATAGGAATAGCGTTATTATTCGGTATAGGTAATGCATTTGATAGCATAGTTTCATTTGTTGCCTACGCTTTCTTGCTTAAAAGGAAGAAAATAAATATATTTGATGTTGAATAAATTTTAACTTTTCAATTACTAAAGTACCTAAAATCTTTACTTTTGGCTAAAGCGGCTTTTAAAGGTAAAGATTTTTGTTTTTAAAGGCAATATCCAAAAACAATTGAAAAAAGTGGCAAAAAAAGGTATAATAGAGTAAAGGGAAATATGATATGAATATAAAAATAAAAAAAATTAAAATTAAATCAAATAATATTTGCTATGGACCAGCACCAGAACCAGAAGATGAAGTTGAGCAAGTTTTAACAATCGCAAAAACTGGAAAAGTTTGGTTTTATGGTTATAAATATATTGGCACAAGGAGTAGGTCAATTATAAATAACATAGGCGAAAAATCTGCATATCTAATTTTTGAATTAATTTCAAAATGGATAGATACTGGTCTTTGTTGTTACGCAACTGACGTAGGCACTTGGAATATGGTTATAACGGATGAAAATAATAAATTATACAAATTTGATGGTTCATTAATGGAAGATTTGATTGTTGATGGTATCGCAATATCCGAAACTATTAGAGATATCGTAAATATTGAAGATATGCTCGTTTTTGATGGAAACAAGGAAGAGTGCATTGACAACTAAAACCTGCATTAATAAATACTATTTTTACATTAGTTAAAAACCATTTACTAATATTCTACTAGATATCGACTAAATCTTTACTTAAAAACTAACAAAACATCTAAAATCTTTACTTTTGGCTAAAAGCGGCTTTTAAAGGTAAAGATTTTTTGTTTTTAAAGTAATTTATAAAACGATTGAAAAAAGTAGTAAAAAGAGATATAATATATTTATAAGCAAATAAAGGAGACTCTATTATGAAAATTGCAGTAACTTATTATAATGAACAGGTTTTTCAACATTTTGGGCATACCGAACAGTTTAAGATTTACGATATAGAAAACGATAAAATAATTTCAAAAACCGTTATAAGTACTAACGGTCAAGGTCATGGTGCATTATCGAGTTTTTTAAGTGAAAACGGCGTTGATGTAGTTATTTGTGGAGGGATCGGCGGTGGTGCTATAAACGCGCTTAATTCGCTCGGTATTAAGTTGTTTGGTGGTGTTAGTGGCGATTGTGATAAAGCAGTAGAAGCATTTTTGAAAAACGAACTTGATTTTAACCCTAACGTAAGATGTTCTCACCACGACCACGAACATGGCGACGACGCACACACCTGTGGTGAACACGGTTGTGGAAAGGGAAGTTGCCATCACAACTAAAAAAATTAAAATGCCTTTATCGGAGGGTAAAATGAAAATCGTAATTATAGGTGGGGTTGCAGGTGGTGCAACTGCCGCAGCAAGAATAAGAAGATTAGACGAACACGCAGAAATTATTATTTTTGAGCGTTCAGGCTTTATTTCATACGCAAACTGTGGTTTGCCATATTATATCGGTGGTGTTATTGAAGATAAGGAAGATTTGACGCTTCAAACCCCAGAAAGTTTTTTCCGCCGTTTTAGGGTTGTCGCAAAAGTCAATCACGAAGTAACTGATATTGACCTCAAAAATAAAACCGTCCACGTAACCGACTTAAAAACGGGAATAAGTTTTACCGAAGCTTACGATAAACTAATTTTATCACCCGGTGCAAAGCCGATATTGCCTGATTTTTATGCTAAAAACGAAAGGGCTTTTACACTCCGTACAGTAGAAGATACGTTAAAAATCCGTGCTTTTGTAGAACAAAAGAAGCCCAAGACGGCAGTTGTTATAGGTGGGGGCTTTATCGGTCTTGAAATGGCAGAAAACCTTGCAGAATTAGGCATTAAAACTACTATCGTTCAACGATCTAATCATCTTTTACCTACGGTTGACCCTGATATGGCGTCGTTTATCCACGCTAATTTCCGTCACCACGGCGTACAATTATTACTAAACTCTAACACAAATAAAATGAGTATTACAGGCGAACAAGTTTTGCTTGAATTTGCGGACGGAAACAAACTCGACGCGGACATGGTTGTGCTAGCTGTTGGTGTTATGCCTGAAAACACCCTTGCTAAAAAGTTAGGTTTAGAACTTGGCGTTAAAGGTGCAATTAAAGTAAACGCCAAAATGGAAACTTCAATTCCTGACATCTATGCAATAGGGGATGCAGTTCAAGTAAAACATTTTATAACTGATAATGACGCGGTAATTTCACTTGCAGGGCCAGCAAACAAGCAAGGACGCATTGTAGCCGATAATATTTGTGGACTAAATAGCGAATACAAAGGTTCGCAAGGCTCGTCCGTTATTAAACTTTTTGATATGACTGTAGGTGCTACGGGTATTAACGAGCAGCAAGCAAAATCAAACGGTATCGAATACGAAAAGGTCATTTTAACACAAAACTCACACGCTGGATATTATCCAAACGCTACGGCAATGACTATTAAACTCATTTTTGAGAAAGCAACTTACAAAATTTTGGGTGCGCAAATCGTCGGCTACGACGGGGTTGATAAACGCATTGACGTTATTGCAACGGCTATTAGGGCAGGTATGAAAGCTGATGAATTAAAAGATTTGGACCTTGCTTACGCTCCACCATATTCTTCTGCTAAAGACCCTGTAAATATGGCAGGTTTTGTTGTTGAAAATATCAAAAACGGCATAGTTAAGCAGTTTTATTATGAAGATATTCCGTCTTTAAGAGAAAGAGATGACGTGGTTTTACTTGATACTCGTACACCGTTTGAATATATGCGTGGTCATGCGGAAGGTTTTATCAATATTCCACTTGACGATTTAAGAGATAGGTTAGGCGAACTTGTAAGTAATAAAAAAATCTACGTCATGTGCCAAAGTGGCTTACGCAGTTATCTTGCGACTCGCATTTTAATGCAAAACGGATTTGACGCATATAACTTTGTCGGTGGTTTTAGATTATATAGTAGTATCAAAAATGAAGAAGTACTATCTAAACAATGCTACTCCTGCGGTAAAGAGAAGTAAAGTGGGAAAAACTAAATCATTTAAAAAAGCACTTATAAACATACCAAAAGATTATTGATTTACTTAAGCAAGTGTATAGTGCATATTATGCAACAATTTTAAATTATCAGATTATTCTTTATATAATAAATTGTCAAAAAGAGGTTAGTTATGAGAAAAAGTTTAAAACCAAAAGCTTATATATATCCGTTGCCGGTGCTTATAATCGGCACTTATGACGAGTCTGGTGTGCCAAATGCTATGAACGCTGCTTGGGGTACGGTATGTGATACTGCACAAGTATCCATATGTTTAAGCGCTACGCATAAAACGGTTAAAAATATACTAAAAAACAAGGTGTTTACAGTTTCTATGGCTGACGTGGATAACGTGGTTAACGCTGATTACGTCGGTATTGTTTCTGCAAATACCGTAACGGATAAGATAGCAAAGACTGGTTGGACCGTTACGCGTGGCGAGGTTGTAAACGCCCCGATTTTTAATGAGTTGCCTTTGTGTTTAGAGTGTAAATTAGTTAGTTATGATACCGAAACCGAAATGTGTATTGGTGAAGTTGTTTCCGTAAGTGCAATCGATAACATTTTAACGGACGGCAAAGTTGATTTAACTAAATTTAAGCCTATTTGTTACGATTGTGATACCCACGGTTATTATGCTTTGGGTGAACGCGTCGGCAACGCTTTTAGCGACGGACTAAAACTAAAATAATTTTTTAATTAGACTGGTGGAAAAACCACCAGTTTTTTATTTTAAAAACAAATAAATACGCATTAAAATCAAAACTTCAAAAAATGTATTTTAAAAAATATTTTTGTATTTTTTCTCAAAATTTGTTTTTTATACTTGAAATTCTTTTCAAAATATGCTATAATATGTATATATATTATGAAAAGCATTTACCAAATCAATCAAGATTTAGACAACGTAATAAAATGCTTTGTGTCTACAGCGCCTTATGAGGACGAGCACTATCACTCTAAGATAGAGATTTACTACGCTTTAACTAGTGGGGTAAAAATTATGCTTAACAATAAGCTGTACGATATGAGGAAGGATAGCTTTGTTATAGCGGATAGTTTTGACGTTCACTCTAACTATGGTAATGGGGAATTTATGTGTTTAATCATCCCAGATAAGTATTTTGAGTCGTATAAACAAATCCGTAGCAACAGGGTTTTAAAGCAAAAGTATTTTGACGACGCTTTGCAAGTCAAAAAGGTTTACGATATACTTTGCGATATATCCACGCTATCTAAAAACCCCGACGTAAACTTTTTACAGTTGGAGGGGTCTGTTAAATATCTATTAGGTACGATACTTTCTTTTACCGAACTTGTGGAAGGTAAAACTACGACGGTATACGATACCTTAAAAGAAGTTTTGATTTATATTAATGCAAATTATAAAGAAAACGTAACACTTGATAAAATTTCAGAAGGGTTAGGGTTAAATAAGCATTATATATCACATTTAATAAGTAAAACGCTTTCACAAAATTTAAACGATTATATAAATGGGTTAAGGATAAACTATTTTATAAATAATATAGAAGACACCGAAAGGATTGGCGAGGTCGCTTTTGAAAGTGGTTTTCAAAGTTTGGCAACCTTTTACAGGGCGTTTGAAAAGGTTTACGCATGTTCGCCTAAAAAATTCATCAAACTTAAAAATTCAGGCATAAAACCACCGGTTAAAGAAGATTTTATAACCGTAGGTAACACAGTAGGAGTATACAATGGCAAAAGGTAAATATGTAGCGGAAGATATAAAAGTCATAGAAGGTTTAGATGCAGTCCGTATGCGTCCCGGTATGTATATCGGTTCAACAGGACCGCGGGGGCTTCATCATATTTTGTGGGAAATTATAGATAACTCTGTTGACGAAGTTGCAAACGGCTACGCTGATAACATTAAAGTTATTTTATATAAAGACGGTTCTGAATCAGTTGAGGACAACGGGCGTGGTATTCCTACGGATATTCACCCAAAGATGGGTGTTTCTGGTGTAGAAGTCGTTTATACGACCTTACACGCAGGTGGTAAGTTTGGCGACGATAATTACAACTACTCAGGTGGTTTGCACGGGGTAGGTGCATCTGTAACAAACGCTTTATCTGAGTGGCTTAAGGTTGAGGTTTACAAAAAAACTGTCTATACTATCGAGTTTGAATCTAAACCCGACGCAAACGGCGTTATCAAGTCAGGCGTACCAAAAGCGCCACTTAAAGATACTAAAAAGAAGACTGATAAAAAGGGGACTTTCGTTCGCTTTAAGCCGGATGCTACCGTGTTTGAAACTATCGAGTTCAATTCAGATACTATTACTAGACGTCTTAAAGATTTTGCATATCTAAATAAAGGCTTAAAGATAGAATTTATCGACGAGCGCAAAGATCCAGTATTAAAGCAAGTGTTTGAGTACAAAGGTGGTATCGTTGATTTAGTTAAATACGTAAACGACGGCAAGACTGTTTTATATGATAACCCCATTTACGCTAGTGGTGAAAAGGACGGCATTTTAGTAGAATTTGCTATCCAACACACCGATGCTTATACTGAAAGCGTATTTTCATACGTAAATAACGTACAAACCCCCGAAGGTGGTACGCACGAAACAGGTTTTAGGTCTGGTTTAACTAGAGTATTAAACGACTTCGCGCGTGAAAAGAAGTTCTTAAAAGATGGCGACGCTAACTTTTTGGGCGACGATTTTAGAGAAGGTTTAACGGCAATTTTATCTATCAAAATGAAAAACGTTCAGTTCGAAGGTCAAACTAAAACCAAACTTGGTAACCCTGAGGCAAGGATGCCGGTAGAACTCGTTACAGTAGATCAAATTTCCGATTTAATGAAGAATAAAAAACTTGCGTCAGTTTTTGATGCAGTAATGCAAAAAGCGCTTATGGCGGCTAAAGTAAGGCTTGCCGCAAGAAAAGCTAAAGAAATTGCAAGGGCGTCAAGAAGTATCGAAAACGCCAACTTAATCGGTAAACTTGCAGCGTGTTCAGGGCGTAAGGCTGAACTTAACGAACTTTTTATTGTAGAAGGCGACTCTGCAGGTGGTTCGGCAAAACAAGCAAGGGTAAGACAATACCAAGCAATTTTACCACTACGTGGTAAACCTTTAAACGTTGAAAAGAAAAAATTAGACCAAATTTTACAAAATGAAGAAATCCGTACGATAATTTCTGCATTAGGTACGGGTATTGCAAGTGAATTTGATATATCCGGCTTAAAGTATCATAAAGTAATTATTTTAGCCGATGCCGATGACGACGGCGCTCACATTAGGGCAATACTTTTAACTTTTTTCTATCGTTATATGAAGGAGTTAATCAGCGCGGGCCACGTTTATATCGGTATGCCACCACTTTATAAGGTGCAAAAAAAGGATAACGTCATATATGCTTATAACGATAAAGATTTACAAGCAGCAATCAGTAAAGTTGGTAAAGGCTACGACTTACAGCGTTATAAAGGTCTTGGCGAAATGAACCCAGAGCAGTTATGGGATACTACTATGAATCCCGAAACCCGTTCGTTAACAAGGGTTACTATCGAAGACGCTACCGAGGCTGAAAGATTAATCACCACGCTTATGGGTGATAGGCTTGAAGAGAGAAAAGCGTATATATCGCAACATGCAAACTTCAATAAAGCTGATAACTATAAGGATATGATTAAAAAATAATAAATACCAAATGGTATTAAAGGATAATAAATGGAAAACGCTAATAACAAGATTTTTGAAATATCTCTCGATACGGTATTGCATAGTTCAATGATGCCTTATGCAGAACACGTTATTTTAGACCGTGCGCTTCCTAGGGTTGAGGACGGCTTAAAACCTGTTCAGAGAAGAATTTTATACGCCATGTACGAGATGGGTTTAACCCACGATAAACCACACAGAAAATGTGCTAAAATCGTCGGTGAGTGTTTAGGTAAATATCATCCCCACGGCGATAGTTCTGTTTACGATGCGCTCGTACGTATGGCGCAAAACTTTAATATGAGGGTAACCTTAGTAAACGGGCACGGTAACTTTGGTACGGTGGACGGCGACTCTGCTGCGGCATATCGTTATACCGAGGCGCGTTTAGAAGAAATTTCTTTAGAATTGCTTCGCGATATCGATAAAGAAACCGTTAACTTTAACTTAAACTTTGACGATACTTCGCTAGAGCCTGATACTTTACCGGGTAGATATCCTAACCTTTTAGTAAACGGCGCGTACGGTATTGCCGTAGGTCTTGCTACTAATATCCCTACGCATAATTTAGCTGAAGTCATCGACGGGACTATCGCTTATATCGACAACCCCAAAATTAAATTAGAAGGGGTTATGAAGCATATTAAAGGGCCAGACTTCCCCACGGGTGGATATATTATCGCTGGTGAAGAATTAACTACTGCCTATAAGACGGGTAAAGGTAAAATTAAAATTCGCTCTAGGGTTAATATCGAAAAAGAAGGCGAAAAGAAAACTTTAGTTATAACTGAAATTCCTTATCAGGTTAATAAGTCTGCGTTGCTAAAAAGTATTGCTGATTTACGTGACGGCAAAGACGATACCGCTCAACTAATACACGACGTCGTAGATGAATCCGACCGTAACGGTATGAGGGCTGTTATTAAACTTAAAAAGGAAGCAGATCCTAAAAAAGTGTTGGCATATTTATACAAAAAGACTCAGTTAGAAGTTTCTTTTGGTATTAATATGGTTGCAATTGCCAACGGTAAACCTCAGCAGTTAGGTTTATTAGATATTATAAGTTACTACGTAAATTATCAAAGGGAAGTTGTTTTAAGACGTTCTAAGTTTGATTTAGAACGTGCTAAAGAGCGCGCGCATATATTAGAAGGCTTAATTATCGCAGTAAAAAATATCGATAAAGTTATTAAGATAATTCGCACGTCTGAAAACACTGCAACCGCTAAGCAAAACTTGATGAACGAGTTTAAGTTAACAGACGTTCAGGCGCAAGCAATTTTAGATTTACGTCTTGCTAGACTTACCAAGTTAGAAGTATTTAAGTTAGAGGAAGAACTTGCTAAACTTAAAAAACTTATCGAAGAATTAACCGCTATCATTGGTGATAAAAAACTTCAAATGGAAGTGGTTAAAAAAGAAATGTTAGAAATCAAGAAAAAATATAAAGAACCCCGTCGTTCACTCATTATCGATGCTGACGGCACAGTTATGGAAACCGAGTCTGACGAGCCAAAAATCGTTGAAGACATGGTTATCGCATACACGCTTAACAACTGCATCAAAAAGATGACGTTAAAGAGTTTTATCAACGCTGACCGTAGCATTGGCGAGCGCACCACTAAAAACGAAATTTTAGTTTGCTATACGCATGCTAAGTCAGATCAAACTATTTACGCCTTCACAAACAAAGGTAATTGCGTAAAAATCGATATGGCGCTAGTTTTAGAGTGCAGATATCGCGAAAAAGGCAATAAATTTAGCGAAGTTTCTAAAGAAACTTCTCGCGACGAGTACCCAATTGCGCTTTACGCCGTATACGAAGATAATATCCCTGAAACCGATTTGATTTTCGTAACGGAACAAGGCGTTGCTAAACGTTCAATCTTAAAAGATTTGTATTTGGGCAAGAGTTTCTATCCAGTTATCAAGTTAAAGGATGGCGATAAAGTTGTTTCTATAACCAACGTAGAGCCTGAAAGCACGTTATGCTTTGTGTCGGAGCAAGGCAAGTGCTTAAACGCTAAACTTGACGATATCCCCGTTCAAGGTAGGGTAGCAGGTGGCGTTAAGGGTATGAACTTAAACAAGGGCGATAAGGTTATAAGTGCTAAAATTATCGACGATTGTGGCGAAATTATCATCATTACCGATAACGCTTACTATAAACGTGTAATTGCTGCCGACGTAGAGCCTATTTCTAGAGGCGGTAAAGGCGTTAAGATTTGCGAAGTAACTTCAAATAGGGTTTTATACGCCGGAGTTGTTAAAGAGCCTTTCACGTTAGCGCTTACAGATGCTATGGGTTTATCTTACGGCGTTAATACCGAAGATATCTCTATCGAGAGTAGAACAAGTAAAGGTAAACAACTTAAAAACGAACATAAAAAGCGTGTACCTATTACTTGTTACGAAGTAAAATAATTGTAAATTTAATTAATAAAAACACACGTCATATTTTCCTCCTAAATCAATATGGCTTAAGGGTTGTCTTCGGGCGACCCTTTCGCATTTTAAAAAATATTTTTTAAATCAAAAAAAGGCTTGCAAAAAACGACAAAAAAGTGTAATATATAAAAGGTATAAATTTAAAAATATTTTTAGGAGAATATATTATGACCGATAAGAAAAGAAAAATCGCCGTATTAGGCACTGGTAACGTTGGCGCAACCACAGCATTTACACTTATGCATCAAGGTGTTGCATCTGAAATCGTTTTAGTAGACATTAATAAGGAAAAGGCTGAAGGTGAAGCACTCGATTTAGCACAATGCGCATTATGTGCACCCGCTTGTAAAGTTTGGATGGGTGAGTATGAAGATTGTGCAGATTGCGATATCATTATCGTAACCTTCGGTGTTGGTCGTAAGCCTGGTCAAACTAGACTTGACCTTGCTAAAATCAACGTTGGTATCTTAACCAGCACTATGCCTAAGGTAGCAAAAATTGCACCTAACGCAATTTACGTTATCGTTTCTAACCCTGTTGACGTATTAACTTACGCAACCATCAAATGTACCAACTTAAAGCCCGAGCAAGTTATCGGTACGGGTACTTTATTAGATAGCAACCGTCTTGCTGAAGCTGTTGGCGCAGCATGTAACGTTAACCCCCAAAACGTTAACGCATACGTTTTAGGTGAACACGGTGATGCTTGTATGGCTCCTTGGTCTTTATGTACCGTTGCAGGTATTCCTGTTAAATCTTATATGAAAGATCTTGGCATTTCTGATGAAGAAATGGACGCTAAACTTGAAGACATCTATACTGGTATGGTTGCTGCAGGTTCTAAAATTATCAAAGCAAAAGGCGCTACTTTCTATGCAATCGGTTCATCAGTAGTACAATTAGTTAAAGCAATTATCGCAAACAGACACACTATTTTACCGCTTTCTACCTTATTAAATGGTGAATACGGCGCTAACAACATGTGTACTGGCGTTCCCGTAATGGTTGGTTCTAAGGGTGTTGAGAAGATCGTTATCGCTCCTTTAACCGCTGAAGAAAAGGCTTTATTTGATGAAAAGAACGCTTCTTTATCCAACACTTACGACGCTCTCGGTGTAAGAGATTTAACTCCTGCTGAATAATTTTTATAAGTTAAAAGCACGGCTTTAAGCCGTGCTTTTTTTATTGTGTAAACAATAAACCCCCAGATAGTCTGGGGGTCCAGTAAAGGTTTACCGTTGAGTAAAATCCTCCGTTTGTGTATAATAAAAGTTGCGACCTGCCAGTTGCAACCAAAAAACAAACGGAGGATTTATG
>JAGANI010000064.1 GCA_017624285.1 Clostridia bacterium | reverse complement strand
TGACGAGGTTTCATATATGTGGTTTAATACCCTTAAAAAAGATAGGGTTATTATGGATATAACTGTTTTTCAACCAACAGACGACGGCCTTTACGAAAGGTTTGACGAAAAGCACGTTCAATATTTACACGAAACCGATTTTATCAAAGATTTACTTTTTAAAATCGGGTTTAAGTCAGTTGTGGTTAAGGGGCATCTAGGTTCTAAATTAACAGACGACTCTTTAAGGATTGTATTTTTAGCAAAAAAACTTTAATTATCGCACTTATTTTTATTTTTTGATTTTTATACAAGAGGTTAATTTATATGGCTACTACTGTTTTAGAAGTTATATTTCAGTTAGCAATTATTTTATTATTTGCTAAAGGTTTTGGACTTTTAGCAAGACGCATCGGTTTGCCTGAAGTTGTTGGTAATATCGTTGCAGGTTTAATTTTAGGTATGGCTATTTGGGGCTTAATACCTGGTGTAAAGGACGCTGGTTGGATTTTACCTATTGGCGAAAACAAAATGCTTTCCGTCTTTGCAAAAATCGGCGTATTGCTTATTTTATTTAAGGCAGGGTTGGAAACTGACCTTAACGCGATGAAGTCTTTAGGCGTTAAATCGCTTTTAATTGCACTTGGTGGCGTTTTATTACCACTTTTATTTGGTTTTTTACTCGGTATGTGGCTTTTACCACAATACGATTGGAAAACTTGGATCTTTATCGGCACTATCATGACGGCTACTTCGGTAGGTATCACGGTTGAAACTTTAAAAGCGCTCGGTAAACTTAACACTAAGGTTGGGGCTATTATAACTTCAGCCGCTATTATCGACGACGTTATCGGTATGATAGTTTTAACCATCGTTATGAGTATGAGTGGGGCTTCATCTACGCATAATCCCGTTCTTAAACTTATCAACCCCGATAATTTACCATTTATTACGATAATTTGGATGTTTGTATTCTTTATCGTTGCGATTGCCGCAGGCTTTGTAATCGTTAAAATGTTCAAAAATATCGGCCAACACAAAGCAAACGTACACAGAGTGCCTATTTACAGCCTTGCAATTTGCTTTATTTATGCTTTCGTTGCAGAGTATATCTTTGGCGTTGCTGATATTACCGGTGCTTATTTTGCAGGCGCTATACTTTCTATTTGTCATAGCACGGCTGAATACGCCGATAAAAAGATTGACGTCGGTTCTTACATAATATTCTCACCGGTATTCTTTGCGTATATCGGTATCCAAATTTCTTTTGAAAGCTTTACCGGTAACATAATACTCGTTGCAGTATTATTCGTTATACTTTCCATCCTTGGTAAAGTTTTGGGTTGTGGTGGTATCGCTAAGATGTTTGGCTTTAACCTTAAAGACTCCACCCGTATCGGTATCGGTATGATTGCCCGTGGTGAAGTTGCGCTTGCGGTTACTTCAACGGGTATTGCCGCAGGTTTACTTGGGCAAGAGTATATTTCTATGACGGTACTTTTGGTGCTTGTAAGCTCTGTTTTAGCGCCTATTTTGCTTAAGTTGTTATATAAAAATGACGATTCGCTTCCATTAACACCGATAAGTTCAGACGTGGGGGAATTATCTAACACCCAAAGTATGTAATTAAATCGTTTATAAAAGGCAAATATGAATAGAATTTTAAAAACTTTAATTTATAATAACGAAATTTCTCTCGCATTATTAGATACGACCGATATGGTTAACGAGGCTATTAGATTACATAAACTTTCGCCTTTATCTGCGGCGGCTTTAGGTAGGACGATGACTATTACTACCTTTATGGCATCTACTTTAAAAAATGCGTCCGATAAACTTTCGGTAACCATTAAAGGTGATGGCGTCGGGGGTGAAATTGTAGTTTGTGGTAATGCTGATTTAAAAATGCGTGGCTATATCGAAAACCCAAATACCTATCTTCCGTTAAAGGCTAACGGTCATCTTGACGTTGGTGGGTGCGTAGGTAAAAACGGTAGGATAACTATCGTAAAAAGCATGGGACTTAAAGAGCCGTATTCGGGGACTTCTAATTTAGTTACTGGTGAAATTGCTGAAGATTTTACAGCATATTACACCTTTTCGGAGCAGCAACCTACTGCTATATCGTTGGGCGTTAAAATTGGTACCGACGGCAAGTGTGTAGGGGCAGGCGGTTGCGTTATGCAGGCGTTACCCGGCGCTACTGAAAATTCTCTCTTTATGGCGGAAGATACCATTTTAAGGATGGATAATATTTCTACGTTGATAGAAGAAAAGAGTCTTGAAGAGATTGCTGATTACTTTTTTGGCGAGCTTAAATTTACCGAAACAAATCCTGAATATAAATGCTTATGTAGCAAAAACTATATAGAAAGTCTTCTTATTTCTATGGGGAAAGAAGAACTTGACCAAATTATTAAGGAGCAGGGTGAAATCAGCGTTAACTGTCAGTTTTGTGAAACCGATTATAAGTTTAACCAAAACGACGTTAATAAACTTTTTAAAAAATAACTAAGGGCTAATTATGGACGCAAAAGTTTTAGACTATGCAAATTCAATAGCATTTTACGAAAAACTTGATAATAAAAAGGCTAAGGAAGGCGATACGGCAGGACGTATCGCTTTATGGCTTAACGCGTCTAAAACCGTTAAAGATAGCGTGGTTTATAAAAAACTTGCTAAACTTTATAAAGAAGTTAATTTATTTGAACTTTCCGTTAAGTATTGGTATAAATACCTTGATAAAGCTTCGCAAAAAGAAGCCAAATCTGAAGCCTACGTTGCGCTTGGTAACAATTATTATTATTTAGGTAACGATAGGGTGGCAAATTACTGTTTTAACAAGGCGTTTTTGCTTACAGGTATGCTTGACCCTGATACTATTGACGAAGAAGTTATGGAGTTTTTTATTAAACCCGACCCGTATGCAAATTATAAAATAGCCTATCCGCCTGAAAAAGTCGATTATACTTCACTTATGCAAGAAGCAAAAGATAAGTTTTTATTTGGCAGGGTGGACGAGGCTTTATCTTTATATGAAACCGTTCCCGAAAAATCACCTTTCTACGCAGAGGCGCGTTCGGAAATGGCTGTGGCAGAGTTTTTACGTGGCGAAACCGATAAAGGCATAATTTTAGCCCGTCAAGCGCACAAAAGCGACCCTAAAAACGTTTTTGCGCTTTGTAATTTATCAAGCATGTTTTTTGTTAAAGAGGACTACGTAAACAGCCGTAAGTATTACGAACTTGCACTTAACGCTGTTACTGACGATACTGAAGATTTGCTTAAAGTCGCTATGGCTGCTTGCGAACAGCGTGAACACCGTACGGCTATTACGATACTTGATAAACTTTTATTAACTAAGCCAAACGATATCAGCTATTTGTATTTATACGCGGTTGCGCACTTTAATTTAGGGCATCTAAACGAAGCAAGAAAACACTTCCATCAAGCCCTTTCAATTAAGGGTAGGGACGCCGTTTTAGAGCATTATATAAGGATTGTTGATAGTGCTATCGATAGGGGTTTAGAGGGTAAAGAAAACGACTTAAAATACTTTATGCAACTTCCTGAAGACGAAGTTAAGCTTCGTAAAGGTTATATAAAAGAGCTTGCTGAACTTCCTGAAAATTTACTTGATAAAACTCTTAAAAAGCCTGAATACGATGATGCTATAAACTGGGCGCTTACTTACGGTGATGCTGAAAGCCAAAAGGTTAGCGTTTACATTTTAGCAAGTGCAAAAAATAAAAAGTACGAGCAACGTTTAATAGACTTGTTGTTAGAAGTTTACCTTACCGATTATATTAAAAGGGTAATAATAACCGTTTTAGTTATCAACGGTTGTACTCGTAAAATAGGTATGGTAGTGGGTAACGTTTATCAAAAAGTAAAGTTAGCAAAACTTCCAGAAGAACTTTCCGATCAATACCTGTTTGCGTTTGCAGGGGGCATATCGGTGTTAGCGCCATTAGGGATAGAGGATTTTAGTAAACTGCGCGACGGTGCTATAAAACTATCAGAGTTTATCCCACCGGAAAAGGTTAAAAAGATGCCTGGTAACTTAACTTCTGCGCTTATGTGCGTACTTGCAGGTTACCAAAAGGCGTCAGATATTAGTGAGTGCGCCAAAATCTTCCACGTGGAAGAATCCGATATTAAAAAACACCTTGGTTTATAGGAGTATTTATGGTTAAAATTATCGATACCGACAAGCTTTTTACAGAGTTTGCTTCGGATTACATTAATAAAAATATGTCAGGGCTTTCCCCTAAGGAAATCGAAGACCGTATCGACGAACTTTTTGCTGCGTTTGCTGATACGCCTTTAACCGCGTTAAACGGAAAAACCCCTAATACGTACTACACCGTTTTTGAAATTACCGATCTAATTAAGGCGTTAAAAAAGCACGTAGATACTTCGATAGAACCCCCCGTTTATCTTATAGATGAAATTGTTAAAAAGCAGGGTGGTGAAGACTTACTTATATCTTATTTAGCCTCCGATAAAGAGGAGCTTATAATTTACGCCATGAATATCCTTTCTGAAAAGAATTGTGTAAAAGCTTGCGATAAGTTTTTTGATTTTATCTTATGGGATTATGGTGAAACCATTACTGAACTTGCTACCGAGTTTTTAACCATTTATCCAGATCAAGTTAAAGAAAGGGCAATTGATAGTTTTAAAGAAGTCAAAAAACAAAAACGCGGATATTTATTAGAAATTTTATCTCGTGTTACTGTAAAAGATAACCGTATTTTTGAAATTTTATTAAACGAGTTTATTCTTAATCCCGATAATATTCCGTTATACGCCAACTATTTATCCCGTTATGGTGATGAAAGGGCTTTACCTGTATTACTTACTCAAATTGAAAGTGATACGATAGATTATAGTGATTCTCAAGAACTACAGTGCGCTAGCGAAGCGCTTGGTGGGGAGTATAATAATAAGAGGGATTTTTCCACCGATAGGTCTTATTTAGCGGTACAAAAAGCAAAAGAAAATTCCAAACTAAACTAAATTAAATGCCCCCGTTAGGGGGCTATTTTTTAAAAAAACAAAATTTGGAGTTGATGGTGTATAAAAAGACTTTTTCTGAAAATAATTATAGTATCTTTAAAATAGGAGTGTTTTTATGAAGAAGAAAAAGCCAAATAAAAAAGTTGCTGTTTTAAGCGAAAAAGATTACGAAGCGTATATTTCATCACTAAAAGAAGAGCGCCCCACTAAAGTTATAGTGGATGGCAAAACTACTTTGCAAAACCAACCTAAAGATTAGTTTTTAAGCCCGTTTATCGGGCTTTTTTCTTTTACAAGTAAAAACTAGGCATAAAAACTTGATTTATATATATTTATTTTATATAATAAACTTATAAAAATTTTTGGAGGCATATTATGAGTAAGTGGGTTTCAGTTTGGGGTAATGCAGAAAGTTATTCCGTTCATAATGAACGAATTTATTCAAAAAATATTACTTTAAGGTACATAGTACCCATTATGTTTGATGGCGATAAGGTTAAATTATATTTTTCTAATAAATTCACGGATGAAAAGGTTTTAGTTAACTCTGTTACCGTTGGTATAAGTGACGGTAGTGATAAAACAACCGATATCAAAACAGTTACTTTTAACAAGAAAAAATCGCTTAAACTTAAAGCGCACGATTCGGCTTATTCCGACGTAATAGATTATCCTGTTAAAAAAGGCGATATGCTTTCGGTTAGTATTTATCTTAAAAATATTACTAATTTATCCACAGGTACAGGCTTAGTGGGTAAATATTCTTACGGCTTTTTAGCTGAAGGAGATTGCACTTATAGTGAGGTTTTACCACTATACGTATCGCGCGATTCTTCTAAAAACTACCTTTTATATGGTGTTGACGTTTTAACTAACGACTTTATTAACGGTTTAGTATGTTTTGGTGATTCTATCACGGCGATGGCTTGGCCGGATGAACTCCGCTCAATGCTTTTAGAATCGGATTTACAAGTTGGTGTTGTTAGAAAGGCTATCGGTGGTAATAGGGTGTTACGCACTTATAGCAACTGGCTCAACATCCATTATGGTGAAGCTGGTGTTTCTAGGGTTGATGCTGATTTAGATACTGTTAGTGGCGCTAATGCTATGGTGGTTTTACACGGTATTAACGATATTATCCACCCCAACGGCACGGTTTATCGTCCGATGGAAGCGTTGCCTACGCCTGAGGAGTTAATTGCTGGTTACCGTAAATATATTGCTTCTGCAAAAAAACACGGATTAAAAATTTACTTTGCAACCATATTGCCCTTTAGCAAATACTACACTTGGACACCTGAAAGGGAACTTATCCGTACCACCGTTAACGATTGGATGAGAACTTCTGATGAAATCGACGGGGTTATCGACTTTGATAAGGCTATGCGCAAAGACGACGATACTAAATGCGCTATTGATGGTTATTTATCTCCTGATGAACTTCATCCGTCAGCTTTAGGCTTCAAAATTATGGCTGAAGTATTCTACAAAACTTTCTTTAATAAATAACATTTTTTAAGGCGGTTTATCCCGCCTTCTTTTTTTTAAATACGTATTGATTATTATCATATTGTGTGGTATACTATATTTAAGGAGGATTTATTATGTATTGTGATAAATGTGGTAAAGAACTTTTAGATGGTCAAGTTTGCGATTGTCAAAATAACGCTTCGCAAGGCGATCAGGCTATAGCAACAAATAATCAACCCAAAAAGGTTGGTAGCAAAATTTGGATGGGTATTTTGTCGATAATAGGCGCTGTTATAACTATTTTAGGCGTTATTTACAGCGTAGTATTTTTATTAGCGTTAGCGCTTTCATCTATTGGCAATAACCCCGCACCGCATTTAGAAGTTTTAATGCTAGTATGCTTTGGTATTGCTATCGTGGGTGGTTTGGTTTCGCTAATATTTGGTGCGTTATCAATAGTACACTTTGTTAAATGTAAAAAGGCCGGCTATCGTAAACCTGTCGCTACACTTGTTTTAGCGATTATAGGCATCACCATCAGCGTTGTTGGTACAATTGTTTTATTTGCATCAGGGCTATAATTAAAAATGGATGGGAAAATTCAAACGACCTTATCTTATGATAACGGCGACAGTTATATAGGACAAGCAGTTGACGGTGTAAGGGAAGGCTACGGTGTTTATACTTCGCTTGGCGTAACGCTTTCGGGTATGTGGACAAATAACCATTTAAACGGTCAAGGAGTAATGCAAACGCCTAATTTTAAGTACGAAGGCGGGTTTAAAAACTCTTTAAGAAACGGCTTTGGTAAAGAAGTCCATAAGGACGGCAAGGTGTATGAAGGGGAGTTTTTAAATGGCATTAAACACGGTAAAATGAAGTTGACTTTGCCAAATGGTGCTTATATAACGTGTAATTATTCACACGGGGTAGGTGAAGGCGACGGTATTATGGTTATGACTGACGGCGAAAGGGTTAAAGTTAAACTTTCAGACGGTAAGATGTGGTTTAATAATAAGTAAAATTAGGTTCGTTTTATAACGAACCTTTTTTATTTAATAAAAAAGTTTGTATATTAAGTGGTTTGTAAATGTTATAATACTTGCAAAAAATACGCCTTTTTGTTATAATGGTTCTATTATGAGATTGAGAAGAAAAAAGCATTTAGACGAAAGGTTAGAGCTTTCTAAGGAATATCTTTTATATTTTGAAGAGCGTGAGCATTATGGTCGCCCCGACCCAAAAGATTATCCTAAATTAGACTTTAAAACAGTCTTTGGCAACGATAACCCCGTGCATATGGAAATCGGTTGTGGCAAGGGTGGCTTTATTACAGAACTTGCTTCAAAAACCCCTGATATTAACTATATCGCGGTGGAAAAGGACGATAACGTTACCGTTTCCGCTGTAGAAAACGCCAAAAAGGCAGGTTTAAAAAACGTTAAGTTTATAATCTGCTGTGCAGAGAATTTGTTTTTATTAATCAACGATGGCACTATCGGTAGAATATATCTTAATTTTTCTTGCCCCTATCCAAAGCATACGTACAGAAACCGCCGTTTAACTAACCCCAAATTTTTACAAATGTACAGGTCGTTTTTAGCTAAAGGTGGTGGGGTGTTTCAAAAAACCGATAACAAGCCCTTTTTTGATTATTCGTTAGAAAGTTACGCTTTATCCGGCTATCGGACGGAAAAGGTTACTAAAGACTTATATAATAGTGATTATTTAGAAGGTAACGTCGCTACCGAGTATGAAAAGAAGTTTGTTTTATATGGCGAAACTATTTGCCGTGTAGAGGCTTACCCCGATTAAAACTTAAGTAAAATATAATTTTAAACGGCTTAATTTCTTGCCGATAAAAGATTTTTAGAGTATAATAGATTACGAAATTATTTTATAGGTGATATTATGTGTAAAAAATCAAACGCAATTATTATTATGGACGGTTATGCTTTTGATAAACCCGGCAAAGGCAACGCTATCGAGTTATCTGGTAGCCCCGTTATTAAAAACCTTATGGCTAAATATCCTTCAACAAAACTTGGCGCATCTGGTATGGACGTAGGTCTTCCGGATGGTCAAATGGGCAACTCTGAAGTAGGCCACTTAAACATGGGCGCAGGCAGAATCGTTTATCAGGAATTAACTAGGATTACTAAGTCTATTTCCGACGGCGATTTTTATAATAACGACGCTTTATGCTTAGCTATGGATTCCGCTAAGAATAATGGCAAAAAACTCCACCTTTACGGTCTTTTATCTACTGGTGGCGTTCACTCGCATATTACCCATTTATTTGCCCTTTTAGATATGGCAAAAAAGAGGGGTGTTAAAGACGTATTCGTTCATTGTTTTATGGACGGTAAGGACGTTTCACCGACTTCAGGCGCAGGCTTTGTGCGTGATTTACAGGCGGAAATTAATAAGATAGGCAACGGCAAAATTGCTTCCGTAGGCGGTAGATATTACGTTATGGATAGGGATAACCGTTGGGAAAGGGTTGAAAAAGCTTACGATATGATGACCATCGGCAACGGTGCGCATTGTGATGACCCCGCATTATATATTGAAGATTCTTACGCCAACGGCGTTACGGATGAATTTATCATCCCAGCAAACGTTTGCGAGAACGGTAAACCCATTGGTTTAATCGAAAAAGGCGACTCTATTGTATTTTTCAATTTCCGTCCCGATAGGGCA
This sequence comes from Clostridia bacterium, assembly GCA_017624285.1. GTDB lineage: Bacteria > Bacillota > Clostridia > Christensenellales > Borkfalkiaceae > UBA11475. The sequence goes on along the minus strand of JAGANI010000064.1, from coordinate 675 downwards.
AGACAAATCACCCGCGCTATGAGCGAGGCTTCATTTGATGGGTTTGAACGTAAAACTGGTTTTATCGACCCCGTTTACGTATGTTTTACCCGTTACGACGCAAGCTTTACCAACGTTAACGTTGCATTTAAGCCACAATCGCTTGATAATACTTTAGGTCAATACCTTGCAGATAAGGGCTTAAACCAACTTCGTATTGCTGAAACGGAAAAGTACGCGTACGTAACGTTCTTCTTTAACGGTGGTGTAGAAGCCCCCAACGCTAACGAGCAACGCGATCTTATTCCTTCACCAAAGGTAGCAACTTACGACTTACAACCACAAATGAGCGCTATCCCTGTAACGGAAAAGGTTATTGAAGAAATCGATTCCGGCAAGTTTGACGTTATTATCTTAAATTTTGCTAACTGTGATATGGTAGGTCATACTGGTGATATTGATGCTGCAATAAAAGCAGTTGATACCGTTGATACTTGCGTGGGTAAGGTTGTTGATAAAATTTTATCTAAAGGCGGTTTAGCGCTTATCACGGCTGACCACGGTAATGCTGATAAACTTTTAGACGACGACGGCAAGCCATTTACTGCGCATACTACTAATAAAGTTCCGTTTATCGTTGTTTCTGACGATTATAAAAACGTTAAACTTAGTGATAACGGTGTTCTTGCAGATATC
>JAGANI010000063.1 GCA_017624285.1 Clostridia bacterium | reverse complement strand
TATTTTTAGCCTTGTGGCTAAAAGTGATATGCAAGTATCTTGCGTTATATTTTGACCTGTGGTCAAAGTTATATTATATTTGCCTAACTTTCACTACAAGTGAAAATATCACTTTGCGTTAGCAAAATATCACGCCGAAGGCATATCACTTGCCGTTAGGCAAATATAGTTGTGGCGTAACGATAAATCCCTATCGCTACGCCACTTAACCGTGGCGGTTTTTTAAAATAAAGCAATACATATACTTCTGTTTTTTATTTTTACAATAAAAAAGCCCCTAAATTAGGGGCTTAAATTTTTTAGACTAATTCGGTTGCGTCTGTAATAGCGCGCGTTTTGTATTTACCACGTGTAAAGTCAGGGATGTCTACTGCAACGCCTTCTTTAATAGATTTTTCACTTAAACAAGTAATAACCATCCAGCTTGCAGCGTCGTAAACGTCAAGGGGCATAGGTTTGTTGTTTAATGCGCAATCAGCAAAGGCTTTAAATTCAAAAAAGTACATACCGCCATGACCTTTTTTAAGATCCTCTTCAGTAGCGTTTTTCCAGATAGGTACAAGGTACTCGTCAAAGTATTTTTGTTGGTTGTTAAATTCTGCACCGTTCCACTCGTTTTCACCATCAAAGAAGAACGCTTTATGTAATTCGTTATAAACACCTTTCGTGCCTTGCACGTTAAATTCTCTAGAATAGTATCTGGGGAGTGAAGTGTCTAATTTTAGCGCGATACTTTCACCGTTTTCGCAAATAATGGTGGTATTAACAACGTCGCCCTGTTTAAAGCCTGTTTCTAATAAAGACTGTGTTACTGTATCAGGGTTGTTTTTAACGTAATCGGTTAAACCAAATTCCCCACTAGCCATAGAAACTAATTTTACCATCTTATTACCCTGGTTAATGCCTAAAATTTTAGCGATAGGGCCAAGCTCGTGCGTGGGGTAGTTTTCACCATTTCTAGCTTGGTAGTTTCTAAGTCTATAATGGCGGTTTACGTCGCCTTTAGTAATTTCTTCACGCAAGTCGTGTCCGTATGCGCCAGAGCAGTGTACAATTTTACCAAACATGCCCTTTCTAACCATATTGGTAACGGTAGTTTCAATTTTGCCATAACAGCAGTTTTCCATAAACATAAAGGGGGTTTTAGTTGCTTCGTACGTATCAACAAGTTCCCAAAGTTCTTCTTCATTATAAGCGCCACCAACTTCCATAGCGGTAATTTTACCAGCTTTTAACGCATCGATAGAAACTGATACGTGCGTCTCCCAAGACGTTGCAACTAATACTGCGTCTACGTAATCAAGATTAAGGAGATCTTTATAGTTGGTTGAACCAAAAGTATCCTTATTATATTCCGTTTTAGCGTGGTTAACCATATGGTCAACCCTGTCTTGATATTCATCACAAAATGCAACGACGTCAATTTCGTCGATACAACCCATAATCATTTTAGCTAAAGAAGTCCCTCTACAGCCCAAACCGATAACACCTAAACGTAACTTATCCATAGTTAACTCCTGTTTTTTTATTATTATAACACCTTGAAGTTGCTAAAGCAATGATTTTTTTTATAAAAAGCTGTGTTTTTTTATTCGGTTCTAACTAATTTTTTCCTGATATTGACATATTGTAATAACAATGCTAAAATAAAAACTGTAAAAATTTTGTTTATTTTAATTATATTTGGGGGTTTTATGGATAAAGGTTTTAATAATCCTAACGTGGTTTTTAATTTTCAAGATAACTTTGATAAGGGTATTCAGTTACTAACCGTTGGTTATAACGATTTTAATTATATCGAGTCTATTAAGTACCCTAGGATGATTTCTTCCCGATATACGATACATTACGTGTTTTCGGGTAGTGGTAAAATTTTTATAGATGATAAGGTTTATCCCATAAAAGCAAAGCAATTTTTCTTTCTTCCAACCGGTTGCAAAATTTGTTACTATCCTAACGAAGATGATAAATGGACGTATTTTTGGATAACTTTTACCGGTCATCATGCGGAAGATTTTATCAGCACCTTACAAATTAGTAAAAAATGTCCTGTTGTTTCCGCTCCAGATGATTTATCTGAATCCGAGTTTTACGACTTTGCACAAGATATTTCTTCTAAACGCCAAATAAGTTATTATAAGGCTAAATCGATGCTGTATTTGGTAGCAGATGCCCTTTGTACAAGCAAGCAAGTAGGCGGTTTTACTAACTTTATCGTTAAAGAAGCTAAAGAAATGCTTAAACTTAATTACGATAGTAGAGAGTTATCATTAGAAAACGTCGCTAGCGCGCTTCATATAAGCCACTCTTATTTATCTAAAATATTTAAGGTTAAAACGGGTAAAACGCTTGTGGAATATTTAATCGACGTAAGGCTTTCTGCTGCGGCGGATTTATTAAAAAATACTAATTTGAGCGCAAGGCAGATATCTTTTAACGTCGGTTATAGCGACGAAATTCATTTTTTAAAACAGTTTAAAAAAAGGTATGGTGTAACTACTAAAGAATATCGTGAAAAAAATAGGGAGTAGTTTTAGTTGAACTATTTTACAACTAAAAAAAGATATTATTTTACAAGAAAAAATAACAATTTTGTTGTAAAATATAACAAAAATGGTTTTAACGTTAAAATAAACGTTATGGGAGTTTAGCATGGCATTATCATACGAGGTTTTAAAAGATAAGATTTTAGGTTGCTACAATGGTAAAAATATCGGTGGCGCGCTTGGCGCTCCGTTTGAGTGTTACCGTGGCACTTTCCCCGTCGATTATTATACGCAAAAAGATATAGATAATAATCCACCTCCAAATGACGATTTAGACTTACAACTTTGTTGGCTTAACGCTGTTGAGGTGTACGGTAACAAAATTACCCCAGATATTTTAGCAGATTATTGGCTTACGTATATTACACCCGTTTGGTCGGAATACGGTATAGCAAAATCTAATTTAAAGCGAGGTATTAAACCACCTTTTTCGGGCAAAATCAATAACTATTTCGGTATTTCTAACGGTGCGTATATTAGGAGTGAAATTTGGGCGTGTTTAGCACCGGGTAATCCGGAAATTGCTTCACATTTTGCATATATGGACGCTTGTGTTGATCATTATGGCGATGGTATTTATGGCGAAATGTTTTTTGCCGCAGTAGAATCCGCTGCGTTTATCATAAGCGATACCGATAAACTTATAGATATCGGCTTATCTTATATCCCTGACGACTGTCGCTTAAAAAAGGCAATTCTTTACGTTAAAGATTTATACAAAAATAACGTGGATTTTGAAACCGCTCGCATTAAGGTCATGAACGACTTTCCTGGGACTTTTGGCGTATGCTTTAGGAATGTAGAAGAACGTCAAATTATAAAGGAAAAGTACGGCAATTATAACGATACAACAATTGGCGACGACGTGGTCAATACTATTGCGCTTACCGTTTTAGCGTGGTATTACGGCGAAGGTGATTTTGAAAAATCCATATGTTTAGCAACTTATTGTGGGGAGGATGCCGATTGCACTGCATCTACCATTGGTGCTTTGCTTGGTATTATTTTGGGCAATAAAAATCTTCCCGATAAATGGACTAAGCCTATCGGTCCTACCATTAACGTAGGTTGTATTAATTTAAGTATCTGCCCAGGTGGTGCTATCCCCAAAACGACGGAAGACCTTTGTGATAGGATTTTAACAGCTATCCCCAAAATGTTAGATCGTAATTTATATAGCATAAGCCCTAGTTTAACGGTAAAAACCCAGGACGAACTTTTTGGTTACGACGTAGTTCCTGGTGGTAGAAAGTTCGTTACGGATGAAAAATTCCTTTACGCAAGACCGTATCCGTTATACGCTAAAAACGGCAGTAGGGATTGTCAAACTTATAACTTTACTTCGGGTGAGTTAAATAGGTTAGACGAGTATTCTTTACCGTTTACATTTGATACGATTAAAGCAGTTGTTACCCTAGATAAAGCGCCTATAGTAACTTGCGGCGATCAGGTTAAATTATCCGTTAAGGTTATGGATAACGGCATCTTACGTATGCAAAATTACGTCAACGTAAAAGTGTATGCGCCAGATGGTATTAGTATCGAAGGTTCTTCAATAAAAACAGTTGCAATTCATAACGTATACGAAGCCGACGGCTATGTGGATTTTACACTTAATATCGATTATATTTTTAGTCCTGTAACTACCATTTTGCTTGATTTTAACGTAGAAGGCAGGCACTCTGGTTATGTTGCTAGGGTAAACTTATTTTCTAAATAACGATATACGTATGTCGTTGTTTTTGATGTTTTAATTAAAATAGACGTAAAAAAGCCCCTCAAAAAAGGGGCTTTTTTATTATGGAGGTTATGTTATTTTTGCAAGCCTTCTTTAAAAGTTTTTGGCGTAATGCCAAAGGCTTTTTTAAATTCTTTAGTAAAATGTGCATTATCAAAAAAACCGCAAGATATTGCCACGTCGGTTATCTTTTTATTGGATGAAGATAGTAAGTCTTTTGCAATTTTTAGGCGATAATCCGATAAGTATTTTAAAGGGGATTGCCCAGTTAATTTTTTAAATGAAGTTATAAATGCTGAGCGTGATAAATTTGTAAGTTCCGATAAACTTTCAAGCGTAATTTTATCACCATAGTTTTTGGTGATATAGTCAAGTGCTTTTACAGCGCCTGATAATATAAGTTCGTTATCGGGCTTTTTATTAATGGCTTCACTCATTAAAATGCTTAAAATTTTTAAAACGTCAAATTCTTCTTCAATAGTAGCACTATGTTTTAAACGTTTATAAAAAAGATTTTCAATTAAATTATATATGTAAATCTTGCTTTCCCCAGATAACGTAAGTATAGCGTCGCCACGGTTATTAAGCCTTAAGGTCGGGTCAACGTTAAAAAGCATATTGTAACCATTTGTGTTTTTAAGCAAATTACCATACTTATCAAAAAAAGAATCTGCAAAAAGTATATGGAATATTTTTGCCGTACCACTAAACTCGTAACTATGCGTGGTTTTTGGTGGGATAACAAAAACCTCACCCCCACCGATAAAGTAACCACAACCACCGATAAAGTGCCTGCCATTACCTTTAATTACTACGTTTAGCTCGTAAAAATCGTGGATATGCTCGTTTATATCGCCAAACTCCTCGATATCATGATAGTAAATTTTACAAAGTTTACCGTCTTTTATGTTAGATGCTTGCGTAAACGTAAGGATGCCGTTTTCATCTTCTTCAGTAATTTTGGCATTAGAAGTATCTATATCAAGGTCCATTAAACTATCTAAAACTTCATCAGTATTAAATTCTCTCATAAGTTTATCCTTTTAGTAGAATTGCTTTTATTAATATAATTATAACATATATCAATAAAATTTACAATAAAAAAATAAATATTGTTGTAAAAAATATTTGAATATATATTCATTTTTGCATTTGTGCCTATATTAAGCGTGTAACATTTTTGCTTTTTTAAATAACTTTTAATTATAGTAAAATATAATTTTATCGTTTTTATTATTAATAAATATTTTTATTTAATTTAGGTCAAATTCCTTGACAAGTATTTTTATTTCGTATATAATAGCCCTGTAAAGCAAAAAAACTTTACAGGTGGTTTTAATGAAGGATTTTGAATTTGCCGACCTTTTCGACGCGTACGGTAATTTATTAACGGATTTACAACGTTCGTTAATAGAGGGGTATTATTTATACGATCTATCTTATACTGAACTTGCAGAGGAACACGGTGGCAGTCGTCAAAGCGTGTATGATGCTATAAAAAAGGCTCGCGCACAGCTTACCGAGTACGAGCAAAATCTTAAATTAGTATCGCTAAAACGTAAAATTAATAATTTTGCCGATAGTTTAGACGATAATTACCACGATATTAAAGATCAACTTAAGGACTTATTAAGAGGTTAGGATGGGAGCATTTTCTTCTTTAAGCGAAAAATTAAATCACGTCTTTTCCAAACTTACCAAAAGGGGTAGGCTTACGGAGCTTGAGATTAAAACCGCCATGCGTGAAATCCGTATTGCTTTACTTGAGGCAGACGTTAATATTTTCGTAGCAAAAGATTTTTGCAATAAGGTGTCCGAAAAGGCGCTCGGACAAGAGATTTTAAAGTCTTTATCACCAGCGCAACAAGTCGTTAAGATTGTTAATGAAGAACTCATCGCCCTTATGGGTGGCAAAAATGAAAAGCTTCTTACTTCGTCAAATCCTCCCACCGTTATTATGATGAGTGGTTTACAAGGCGCAGGTAAAACAACTTTATCTGGCAAACTTGCATTAAGCTTAAAAAAGCAAGGCAAAAAGCCCTTACTCGTTGCGTGCGACGTTTATCGTCCTGCGGCAATCAACCAATTAAAGCTTGTTGGTTCGCAAGCGGGGGTTGAGGTTTTTGAAAAGGGTCAAGGCAAACCCGTTAAAATTGCGGAGGAAGCTATTAAGTACGCTAAATCCTACGGTTTTGACCCCGTTATCATAGATACGGCAGGTAGGTTGCAGATTGACGAGCAACTTATGCAAGAGTTAGAGGATATCAAAAACGCCGTAAACCCGACTGAAATTTTACTTGTAGTAGACTCTATGACGGGTCAAGTTGCGGTAGAGGTGGCTGATACCTTTAATAAAAGATTAGAAGTTACTGGTTTAGTTTTAACTAAACTTGACGGTGATACTCGTGGTGGCGCAGCGCTTTCAATGCGTCAAGTTACCGGTAAACCTATTAAGTTTTCATCTATTGGTGAAAAGTTAACCGATATCGAGCCTTTCCATCCAGAGCGTATGGCGTCACGTATCCTTGGTATGGGCGACGTTTTAACGCTTATCGAAAAGGCTGAGCAGTCTATTAGTGAAGAAGAAGCTAAAAAGATGGAAAAGAAGTTCCGTCAAAACTCCTTTACGTTAGAAGACTATTTAACCCAGTTTGAAGCAATGAAAAACATGGGTGGTTTATCATCGGTGCTATCGATGTTACCTGGTATGGGGATGAAGGCAAAAATCAACCCCGACGATATTGACGAAAGTCGTATTGAAAAGGTAAAAGCGATAATATATTCAATGACCCCGCAAGAGCGTAGAGATCCTTCAGTAATAAACTACTCTAGGAAGATGCGTATTGCAAAGGGCGCAGGGACGGAAATTCAAGAAGTAAATAAATTACTTAAACAGTTTGAGCAGACTAAACTAATGATGAAGCAGATGAAGAACAAAAAAATGTTCAGATTCTAAAATAACAAGGTACGTATACGGTTTTTTATGACAAAACCGTTAAAATAATAAACAAAAAATAAAAATTATAAACATTTAAGGAGAAACAATTATGGCAGTAAAAATGAGATTAACCAGACTTGGCGACAACAAAGCACCTTTCTATCGTATCGTTATCACGGATTCTAGAAAAGCACGTGACGGCGGTTATATTGAAAAGGTTGGTCACTACGATCCCAGAACTAAGGAAGTAGTTATTGATGAAGCAAAGGCAAAAGATTGGATAAAGAAGGGTGTTCAACCTACCGATACTGTTAAGACTTTACTCGTTCAAAAGGGTATTATCGAAAACAAAAAAGCAAAATAGTATTTTTTGGAGTTAAAGATGTTAGATATAATTAAATATATCGTTGAACAATTTGCCGAAAATAAGGATGAAATCGAATACGTTGTTAACGAAAACGGAAACACGGTAGAGGTAACCGTTATTTTATCGGACGACGATATGGGTAAAGTAATTGGTAGACAGGGCAAAATTGCGAAAGCGCTCCGCACTATCGTAAAAGCTATGGCTGTTAAAGAAAACAAAAAATACGAAATCGAAATTAAAGAAAAAAGCGCAATAAACGCTTAAACGCGGGCATACGTACACGTTAGTTTTAAAATGCAAGGGGGATTTTAATACAATTCCCCATTTTATGTTATGGAAGATTTTTTAAAGATTGGTGAAATAACTAAACCTCAAGGTATCCATGGTGAAGTCAAAGTAAAAGCCTACGTTGATGATTTTTCAAGATTTGACTTTTTAAAAGAAGTTTACGTTGGCGATAAGCCATTTAAGGTGCTTAAAACACGTGTTATTGGGGAAGACGTTTATATTTATTTAAATGGTGTGGCGGATAGAAACTCTGCCGAACTTTTACGTGGTAAAGAACTTTTCGTTACGAGAGACAATGCTAATCCTTTAGAAGAAGGCGCATTTTATATCGTTGACGTTTTAGGTTCTGACGTCATTTTAGACGACGGGCAAGTTATTGGTAAAGTTACCGATATCACCCAAGCTAACGTAGATATTTACACCGTAGTTAAAAATAACGGTAAAATTTTAAGATTTCCATTATTAAAAGACTTATTAATTAGCATTGACGTCATGGCAAAAAAGGTAAACTTAAAAGCAAAACGTTTTAACGAGGTCGCTTGTTATGAAGATTAGTATTCTTACGCTTTTTCCTGAAATGTTCACCCCGTTAGAGGGTAGCATTATCGGTAGGGCAAGAAATAGCGGTAAAATAGAAATCGAAACTATTAATATTAGGGATTATTCTACCGATAAGCACCGTAAATGCGACGACGCACCTTTTGGGGGTGGGGCAGGTATGCTTATGACCCCGCAACCGATTGCAGATTGCATTACGGCCATTGACCCCGACCACAAAGCAAAAAGGATTTATTTATCACCTAAAGGTAAAACGCTTAACCAAAAAATTGTGCGCGATTTAGCTTCCGGTGGCGATTTGGTTTTACTTTGCGGGCATTACGAGGGCGTTGACCAACGCATTATAGACCTTTTTATTGATGAAGAAGTTTCTATCGGCGATTACGTTTTAACTGGTGGCGAACTACCTGCAATGGTATTAACCGATGCTGTTGCAAGATACGTCGACGGTGTAATTAGCAGTGATTCGCTCACGGCGGAAAGTTTCTCCGACGACCTTTTAGAATACCCTCAATATACCCGTCCGCAGGTATTTATGGGTTTAGAAGTGCCTGAAGTTTTATTAAACGGTAATCATAAACTTATTGACGAGTGGAGAAGGGAGCGTTCTTTAGAACTAACTAAAAAACTTCGCCCAGATATCTTAAAAGACAGCCCCGACCGCTAACGGGGTAAATTAAAGGAGCATTATGGACACTATACAATGGTTTCCAGGGCATATGGCAAAGGCTATGCGCAAGATGGAAGAAGCGCTTCCTATGGTGGATGGCGTTATTTTAATACTTGATGCAAGATGTCCAAACGCCTGTATTAACGATAAACTAGTAAAGATGTTTTCATTTAAACCTGTTCTTTACGTCTTAAACAAAGCTGATTTAGCCGACCCTGTTGGTTTAAAAAGGGTTACGGAAAGTTTCGTTAAAGATAAAAAGCAGGTTGTTTGTATAGACGCTAAATCTAAAAAAGATATTAGTGGTTTATACGGCAAAATTTTTGAACTTTTAAAAGAAAAGGTAGAGCGCAACAAAGCAAAAGGCTACTTTAAACCTGTTAGAATTATGGTTGCAGGTATACCTAATACAGGTAAATCAACTATTATAAACGCGCTTGTCGGTGGAAAAAAGGCGCAAGTTGGCGACAAAGCTGGTGTTACTAGAAGTAACCAATGGGTAAAACTTAACGAGCTTGAACTTTTAGATACCCCAGGTACTATGCCACCTTCGTTTGAAGACCAAGTTAAAGCAAAGCATTTAGCGTACGTAGGTTGTATAAACGACGCTATTATGGATTTATCCGATTTATGTTTAGAACTTATTGCGGAACTTACTTTACTTTACCCAGATAGGCTTAAAGAAAGATACCGTCTTACCGATCTAGATAAAACCCCGATCGAAATTTACGAGGATATTTGTCAAAAACGCGGTTTTTTAATTAAGGGTGGCGACTTTGATTACGAGCGTTGCGCTACCGCGGTTATAGATGATTTGCGTTCTGGTAAATTAGGTAGGGTCATCTTTGAATAGTTTTAATAAAAACAGTTGTTATTTATTAAATTGTAACAAAAAAGCAGGTACGTTACTTAGTTTTACGTACAAAATTGTTTATTATGAAGGAAAAAATTTACGTAGATAAATTAAAATACGAAAAAGATTTTATCGCTAAAGGATGCACCTTAATAGCAGGTGTGGACGAAGTCGGTAGAGGTCCTTTAGCAGGCCCCGTAGTGTGCTGTTCGGTAATTATGCCTCTTGATGAAGATAAAATTATCGAAGGCGTTGACGATAGCAAAAAAATTTCTGAAAAAAAACGTATCGCTTTAGCTGAAAAAATTAAAGAAACTGCTATAAGCTATGCTATATATCAAATTGAACCTGATAAAATTGATGAGATAAATATTTTAGAAGCAGTTAAACTTTGTATGGTTTCTGCAGTAGAAAGCCTTTCCGTTAAGCCCGACGCTTTGATGATAGATGGTAACGATATCCATTTAGATTTATCTAAGATTACGTCGTTAAAAGAACATGCTTATATCGTTAAAGGCGACGCTAATTCATACACTATTGGGTGCGCGTCTATCGTTGCAAAGGTTTATAGAGATAAACTTATGGAAGATTATGCAAAAACTTACCCCGTCTATGGGTTTGATAAGCATAAAGGTTACGGAACAAAGGCGCATATCGACGCTGTAAAGGAGAACGGTCCGTGTATAATTCACAGAAAGACTTTCATAAAAAACTTCTGGGCAGAATAGGTGAAAAGCAGGTGGTCAACTACCTAAAAAAGAACAAATTTAAGATTTTAGAAAAAAATTACAAAACCTCTCTTGGTGAAATTGATATTATCGCAAAAGATGGGGATTATATCTGTTTTGTAGAAGTAAAAGCGCGTGTAAACGATAATTACGGGACCCCGTCCGAGGCTGTTACTCCTGAAAAACAGCGTCATATAGCATTGACGGCAACGTTGTATTTAAAAAACAATTCTCTTTTAGATGCGTATTGCAGGTTTGACGTAGCAGAGGTTTACGTTGATGATAACGGTAAATACACCGTAAATTATATTAAAGACGCTTTTTACGCTTAGTAAGGTAAAATCGATAGATAAAAACCAAAGTTTTCATTATACGCTCGCACGTGTTTAAAATAATGAAAAAAGTGAAAATTTCATACAAAAAGAGCAAAAAACATAATTAAAACGCTTGCCAAAGGCAGTTAATTATGGTATTATATCATAGACTTCGGGCGGTCCTCTTGTCAGGTACAATGAACGCTTAGTAAATTGGAGGTAACGAAAATGGCAAACATAATCGATGCAATCAATCAGGAAAATTTGAAAGCAGAAGTTCCTTCCTTTAACGTAGGTGACACCATTAGGGTATCCGTTAAAGTTATTGAAGGCAACCGTGAAAGAATCCAAGCGTTCGAGGGCGTTTGTATTGCTAAAAACGGTGGCGGTATTAGCGCAACTTTTACTGTTAGAAGACTTTCCTTCGGCGTAGGTGTTGAAAGAACCTTCCCCGTACATTCACCGAAAGTTGCTGACGTTAAAGTAATCAGAAAGGGTAAAGTCAACCGTGCAAAACTGTATTACTTAAGAGGCAGAACCGGTAAAGCAGCCAAGATTAAGGAAGTTAAATAGTTTTGGCTTACGCAATTTAATCTTGCAAAAATGGGAGTTTACGTTTAAGTAAACTCTTTTTTTTACCCCGTTTTTAGGCGTTTACTAAAATTCGTCAAAAAATAGCGTTAAAAAATAGGGTAAATTTCGTTTATAGTATTTACTTTTTGCAAAAATTGTGATATAAGTATATTATATATAATTATATAATAAAGATACTCTACTTGTTTTTAAGTAAGTTCTATATTATATACGTGATTTAAGAGGTATTTTTATGGCTAAAATTTTCAACAAAAAAAGTATTATTGCAATTTTTATTGCTGTTTTAACGCTTTTTACTTGCACCTTTATCGGTTGTAAAAATGATGAGACCGAAGTTCACACCCATTTTAATATTACTGGGTTTGAGGAAAACGGCGTTATATCTAGCGATTTATACACTTATATTGTTTTTAAGACAGATCTTTCTTCAGAAAAAGTTTTAGATTCTGTTTGGGTTAAAATCAACTCTTTTGGTGAGCAAAACGTAGACGGTAAGGTTTACGTACACGTTGGCGCAGTTGATAGTTTAAGCGTAACCGTGTCTGAGGGCTTTTTAGGCTTACCGACGACCAGCGCTAAAACCAAGGGTACACCCATTGATGCCGTTGCTGAAAATAAAGGTTGGCAATGCGTAGCCATCACACAAGGTAGGGAAACTACTTCTAGTGGTGCTTATATCGTTGGTTCAAAACAATACGTTATCGTAAGTGTTTTAGGTCAAGTTGATATTGAAGAACTTGTTATGGTTTACTTTGATAAAGATTTTCCTAACGATCCCGAAGGTTTAGCAACCTTAACGGTAGAAGCCGTTGGCGCAACTAAGTCTGTTATTAAAGTTAATGGTAGCAGTCAAAATATGTTAATTAAACCCGTTACAGAAGGTTCAAGGATGCCTTTTGCAGATTTAATTCCCGAAGCACAAGGGCTTTTAGATAACCAGTCTTTATTCGATATCAATAATATCAATCAAGAAGCGACTAATAAGTACACCTATATAAACAATTAAAACGTAAAAAATTAAGCGGCTTTTGAAAAAAGGCCGCTTCACAGGTTTTACGGGGTTTTGACGTTTTTTGTAAAATCCCGAAAGGGGAATTATGTTATCTAAACTAATGAGTTACGGTCTCGTTGGCTTAAACGGTTTTGCCGTAGAGGTTGAAGTTGATATTTCCGGCGGGCTACCTACGGTAGATATCGTTGGGTTAGCGGATACTTCTATTAAAGAATCTAAAGAACGCGTCCGTTCAGCAATAAAAAACAGTGGCAGAAAGGCTACCCCACGTAAAGTTACCGTAAATTTAGCCCCTGCCGACGTCAAAAAAGAAGGTTCTACTTACGACTTAGCTATTGCGCTCGGTATTTTAATTGCCGATGGTCAGTTAAAAGCGGATTTATCCGATACCGTAGTTTTAGGGGAACTTGCTTTAGACGGCACTTTAAGACACGTTACTGGTTTATTACCTATGGTAATATCTGCTTACAAAGACGGTTTTAAAAAGTTTATCATCCCTAAGTCTAACGAGAACGAAGCTTCTTATATTGATGGGATTGAAATAATCGCAGGTGAATCTTTACGCGCGGTTATCGACCATTTATCTGGCTTAACCCCTATCGAAAAGTCAGAGTATCGCGCTTTTGAAAAGGAAGCGACTTTAAATAATTACAATACCGATTTAGCGTACGTAAAAGGTCAAAAAGTAGTAAAGCGCGCGTTAGAAGTTGCAGTATGCGGTGGTCATAATATCTTGATGGTAGGCCCTCCTGGTACTGGTAAAACCATGCTTGCTAAATTTATACCTACAATTATGCCCGATATGACTTTTGATGAAGCCTTAGAGTGTACTAAAATCCACTCGGTAGCAGGTCAAATACGTGATAACGACGGTATTTTAACTACTAGGCCGTTTAGAAGCCCACACCATACTTCTACCATGATTGCTTTAACTGGTGGTGGTTTACGTATACGCCCTGGTGAAGTAAGTATGGCGCATAACGGGGTACTCTTTTTGGACGAAATGCCAGAGTATTCTCGTCAAGCGTTAGAAAGTTTACGTCAACCGTTAGAGGACGGTGTAGTAACGGTATCAAGGGCGTCGGGGTCGATACAGTTTCCGGCAAACTTTATGCTTGTTGCTAGTATGAATCCTTGCCCATGTGGCAACTATGGCTCGCATGAGAAGCCTTGTTCTTGCACCCCCGCGATGATTGCTAAGTACAGGGCAAAAATTTCCGGCCCATTACTTGATAGGATAGATATTCAAGTGCAAGTGGACAACGTTAAATACGACGATATCGTTTCGGACGAACTTTCCGAGTCTAGTGAATCCGTTAAACGCCGTGTAAATCGTGCAAGGCTTATCCAGCGTGAAAGGTTTATGGGGGATAACATTTCCACCAATAGCGATATGGGCGAAAAACATATTAAAAAATACTGTAAAATTTCTGAGGAGTGCGAGTTGATATTACGTCGCTCGTACGAGGCGTTGGGTCTTTCAGCAAGGGCAAGAAGCAGGATTATCAAGGTAGCAAGGACTATTGCTGATATGGCGCTTTCCAAAGATATTTTACCTGAACATATTTTAGAAGCAGTAAGTTACAGGCAAATGGATAGTTAGTATGAAGTATTTTAAGGACGAACTTGCAGTAATTTTTATCGACAGTTTCGATTTTTTAGATTACAAACACAAAGATACTTTTATTAACGCATATATAAAGACGGGGTCGCTAAAAGACGCACTTTTTAGTGATGACGTAAAAGAGTGTATTACTAACGAACGCCTTTTAGAGATTGAGTCGTTTTTAAGTAAAGATTATATCGATAACTTAGTAGAAGTATTAGATAAAAACGGTGTAACAGCTATAACTAAGTTTTCCGATAGCTATCCCGTTTCGCTTAACACGATTTATTCACCACCGCATATTTTATATGCAAAGGGTAATTTAGATTTATTATCTTCCAAACAAATTTTAGCAATCGTTGGTAGTCGCAAAAGTTTACCCACTTCTAAGGCGATAGGCGTTAATTACGCTAAAACGCTTACAGATGCTGGTATGGTTATCGTAACTGGTATTGCTGAAGGTGTTGAGGAAGAAATTTTAAAAGCCACTTATAATAGCGGTAAAGTTATTTCCGTTACTGCAGGTGGCTTAGATATGGTTTATCCAAAACAAAATGCAAAACTGTTTTCCGCCGTGGCAGAAAACGGTTTATGCTTATCCGAACAACGTATGGGCTTTAAGCCTATGCCGTATCATTAT
>JAGANI010000062.1 GCA_017624285.1 Clostridia bacterium | reverse complement strand
TTTCATAAATCCTCCGTTTGTTTTTTGGTTGCAACTGGCAGGTCGCAACTTTTATTATACACAAACGGAGGATTTTACTCAACGGTAAACCTTTACTGGACCCCCAGACTATCTGGGGGTTTATTGTTTACACAACAAAAAAGCGTTGCAAAGTAGCAACGCTTTTTTATATAAAAAATATTCTTTTATTTTACTATTTAACTGCTTTATAAGTAACTTCTTTACCATAAAAATAAATTGCCATAGTGCCAGGGCCAACTGATGCACCGATGATAGGTCCGATATATTTAAGTTCTACGTCGATATTTTTATCGGGTCTAGCTTCTTCAACCATAGCTTTAAATTGAATTGCGTCTTCTTCACAATCAGCGTGAGCAACTATAATTTTTTGGTAAGGAGCGTCTACGTAATATTCCTTAAAAAGCTCGATAAGGCGGTTTAATGAATTTTTACGACCTTTAACCTTTTCAACAGAAGCGTTTTGACCAATAGCGTCTGAAATAATAATGGGTTTAACTTGTAACATACCGCCAAACACTGCGCTCACTGAAGAAACACGACCTGCTCTTTTTAAATACTCTAAACTATCAACGGTTGCAAGTTGGTTTACCTCTAACTTGTGTGCTTCGATATACTCAGCAACTTCTTCAATAGACTTACCTTCCGAACGAAGGGTAGATGCCGTCATACAAATAATACTTAAACCCGAGCAAGAGTTTAAACTATCGATACAAATAATTTTAGCATCTGGGTACTTTTCAAGAAGTTTATCCCTTGCGCTGTAACTGCCGTTAATAGAAGCGGAAAGCGCTGACGATCATGAAATTGATAATACGTCCATACCTTGTGCAAGATATTTTTCAAATGCTTCGATATAAGTAGCTTCAGTAACTTGGGCAGTTCTAATTCTCTTACCATCACGCATTAAATTATAAAAATCATGCACGGAGAATTCTTCAAAATCTAAGCTTGCAGGATAGTCGTTACCGTCTACGATAAATCTCATTTTAACGTAATCGATATCGTACTTATCACGTATATCTTTATATAAGTCTGAACATGAATCTGTTATAATTGCAAATTTTCTCATTTTAACCTCTTTTACCGTAAAACGGTGTATTTGTAAATTTTACTTTTTGTAAAATATCATACTTTTATAAACTGTAACGAAACTAAGTGATGTTTTATTAAAAAATATTTTATTTTATTTTAAAAATAATATTGAAAATTGTTTACTTTAGTTTTATAATAATAAAAAACCCTTTGGAGATTACTTAAATGCAATCAGTCTCACTTAAACAAATTAAAGTAACCGACGGCTTTTTGAAAACCAGATTAACCGCTAATAGAAATAATACCGTATACAACGTATACGACCGTTTTAAAGAAACTGGGCGTTTTGATGCTTTAAAATGCGTTAAGGAAGAAACAAAATCACATATCTTTTGGGATTCTGACGTTGCTAAATGGATTGAAGGCGCTTGCTACATGCTTTACGCTAACGAAGATAAAAATTTACGCGCTTTAATGGACCAAGTAATTGACGATATGGTTAATAACCAGTTAGAAAACGGCTACTTTAACTCTTACTTCCAAGTGTACGAGCCTGACGCTATTTTTACAAGACGTAACGACCACGAACTTTATTGTGCAGGACATATTTTTGAAGCCGCAGTAGCCTTAAAAGATTACTTAAACGACGATAGATTATTAAACTTTGCCTCTAAATATGTTGATTATATTATCGATAGATTTACCGTTAAAAAAGATACTGGTTTTGTAACACCAGGTCATCAAGAAATTGAGTTGGCGCTTTTAAGGTTATATAAACTTACTAATGAGGAAAAGTATCTTAATTTAGCCAAATTTTTTATAGATAATCGTGGCGCAAACGATAAAGAAGAATGTTCTTTTTACAACCAAAGCCACTTACCCGTTAGACATCAAACTACGGCAGTAGGCCACGCAGTACGTGCGTTATACTTATATACCGCTATGGCAGATATGGCGTTAACTATTAAGGACGTTGAATTGGAAAACGCCGTAAAAACGCTTTTTGACGATATAGTAAAATCTAAACTGTACGTAACTGGTGGTACGGGTTCAAGCTATAATGGTGAAAAGTTTGGCATTGACTATAATTTAAACAATTTGGGCGCTTATAACGAAACTTGTGCAGCAATAGCGTTATGCTATTTTGCCGATAAACTTATGCAGTTATACGGCGACGCAAAGTACGGCGATATTATCGAAAAAGTAATTTATAACGCGTTTATGTCGGGCGTATCGATTGACGGCAATAGTTATTTTTACGTAAACCCACTTGAAGTCAAAAAGGACCGTGTTGAATACGAAAGCACTTTACCTAATTGGGCTAAAGATAAGCACCCCCTATTAAAGCGCGTCAAGGTTTTTGATTGCTCTTGCTGCCCGCCAAACGTTGTTAGATTTACTGAAGAAATCCCATCCTACGCTGTTTACTATGACGAAGATTTATCGACGATAACGGTTTCGCAATACTTAAGTGAAGAAGTTTATACACCATTGGCAAGTGTTAATATAGATTCTAACTTCCCATACGACGGTAAAGTTAAAATAAGTGTAAACTCTTACGGTAAAGATATAAAGCTTAAACTCCGTAAACCGTCTTGGTGCAAGGTTAATTTTTACAATGAAGAAAACGGCTATTTAGTTTTTGAAGGCGTTTTTGACGATGCTGAAATCGAACTTGATTTTAAGATGAGTTTTTATGAGATATATGCTAACCCCACCGTTTTAGAAGACTTTGGTAAGGTATGTTTTAATTACGGCCCACTTGTTTTATGCGCTGAAGGCACGGATAACGACTTTAATATTTTAAGCGTAAAAATACCTAAAAAAGCAAAAATTAAAGGTGAAGTTTTATATGGCGACCCCTACGTAGTTAACGCAAACTTAAAAGTTTTATACTACCCTAAAACCGAAAAGTTATACGACGTTAAACCACCTAAAAAGATTGAAAAAACACTTAAACTTATCCCCTACTTTGCTTGGGCTAACCGTGATGAAAACGACATGGCGGTATGGTTTACCAAATGCTAAAATTTAATTATAATTTAAAAACCCCACTACACGTGGGGTTTTATTTTTTGTTTTTACATCAAAATAGGTTTATTTTTGATAGTCTATCGAAACCACTTGTTTACAAGTAAACTTATCAATATTAAACTTTAACGTTCCGTTTTTATAAGTAAATTTAACTTTTTTATTTTCAGGCACTAGCATTACTGATTTAACTTTTTTATCAGTTTTAATAGTAAACGTAGTATCGTAAACGGGGACTAAGTCTTCGATAACTTCTAACGCATTATTATCGCTACCACGTTTAATAGGGCTAGCATATAAAGCGTGTAAAACCAATCTAGACTTATCGGTTTGGTCGTTTAACGAAACTATACCTAAGGACTGCAAATTTGTAGTTAAAGTTTTGCTATCACCTAAAATCTCGTCAATTGTTTTTATAACCAGTTCTTTTGCACTATAACAGCCGTAAATAGCGTATTCGTTAAATATATCAAAAGCGATATAACCACCGTTTTTACCCACAATTGAAGTAGGCATGCCGTCTTCTAACTTAAACGGTGTATGGCGGTGCGAGCAGTACGCCCACTTACATCTAGTAAAATAAGGCTCTTTACCATATGCAAGCACTTTTGCATTTGAGTCTGTTAACTCAACGTTATACATTTTAGAATATATTACGTAATTAGACGGCGTTAACCCCGTAGCGTTGTAAGCTGGGTTTAAATACGACGGATCGTATTTAGAAGCACCTATATATTTAGCGCCTAAATCAAACTCTTCAAGCAAAAGCTCGCCAGATTTACCAGTAGATAAAATTTTACCACCATTGTTTACAAAAGTGTAAAGTTTAGCGATTGCGTTATCATCTAAACGGACGTCTTCTGCCACGATAATAAGTTTATATTTATTAAAATCACAATCAGTATCTAAAATTTCGAATAGATATTTACCTTCGAGTAAAATTCTATTAGAGCCTGTATCTGAAAAATTACCCCTACCTGCACCGAAACTTTCGGCAGATAAAACACCGATATCAGCAACGGTATCTGCGTTATAGCAGTAATCTTCAACAAGTTCAGCCTCAGCATACGCTTGACCTATAAGCTCGT
Source organism: Clostridia bacterium (assembly GCA_017624285.1). Classification (GTDB taxonomy): domain Bacteria; phylum Bacillota; class Clostridia; order Christensenellales; family Borkfalkiaceae; genus UBA11475. The sequence continues at coordinate 20,014 of JAGANI010000062.1, read as the reverse complement.
AAGTTGCTTTATCCATAAAACCTAACGGATGCATTTGGTCCCCGATAGAACATTTTGCGCCAAAAGCAAGGTTTAACGCAACTTCGTATTTTAAAGCGTTGGGATGTTTAAACCCACCGAATTCGCCCCAAGATTTATGGAATTTGCCCGTCATACCAAGGTACTCCATACCAAGGTTTTTAACGTATTTTGCAGAAAGCGGAAAATGGTCGTAACCCCAACCGCCGGTTGGTAAACTTTCAAGCTCTAAATGGGTGTTTGCAAAGGCTAAATCACGTCTGCCACAATCTATATGTCCGCCGTTATGGAAGATTTTTATATCGGGTTTAATGGAAGTAGCAACTTCCCTAACCCTTTGGTAATAGTTTTTATAAACGTGTTTTTTTACAACGGCCATGCCCTCGGCAGTTTCGATATCGACACCAAGGTCTTTTGCCGTTTTACGACAATGGTCGCAATAGCAATTGATTTCACCAACGATATCTAAAAAGATACCTTCTGGCATAAACCACTCTACAACTTCTTTAACCTGTAAAAGCACGTAATCTAAATAGGGTGAATTTAAGCATAAACGGTGGAAACCAAAATAGTCTTCATCAGAATACGGTCTACCGTCTTTATATAAAGTTTTAGGGTAAACGTGGTCTACCGTGTGCTTAACGCTGTGGTCGGGATGTGCAAAAAAGTACTTATCGTCAAACCCAACGGAAATGTAAATAGGACAAGCAACGCCGGCTTCTTTACAAGCGGAAATCTGCTCCGATAAAAGATCAAATTTTAGCGAGGGATTTATCGGATTGACTTTTGACGGATAGTACGACCAACCGTGGTGGCATTTTGCAAATAACGTAATAGAGTTTACGTGCCCTACTTTTAAACAATCAATAAAATTTTGCCTATCAAATTTAGACCCAACGCCTTCGATAGCGTCGGTAGTGTGAAAATCTAAATGAACTTGCCTTTGCGGAACTTTATACATGATAATCTCCAAACGTTTTTTTATATTATATAAAAAAATTTGTAATAATTATATAATAAAATAGCCCAAAAGTTGTATAAAATTATCTTGTTTTAAGCAAGTTTGTCTTTATTTATCCTTATTTTGAAAAATTTTTTTAATTTCTTTTAAAGTATAACGTTTTACTTTTTTATTGTTTTTTGCACACCACATATGCGTAGGTATATAAGCAACCTTGCCATCACATAGATAAAAGTGAACAAAATCAGCCTTGTCCGTTGGATTAATGGGTTCGCCACTAAAATAATACGTAAAGCCCATACGGCTTGCCCATTTTATAAAACGTTTTGGGTGTAACTCTTCAATCCAATAAGACGGTTTTTCTTCTTTAATACTCATAATAATACCTCTTTTTAATAATTTTTACCAAAAAGAGGCAATTAAAAAAGCCCATCGCAACGATAGGCTTATCCGCAAAAAATAACCCCATCGTCCAGCCGTTAGCACCTTACGTAATGCAGGTTGCTGTGCGGTCTTAGGGGCTGTCCCTCGCGCACTCTTTATGGTAGCCATATTATATAACGATTTTTTTAATATTGTCAATACTTTTTTTAAAATTTATTTACATAACCAAACCTTGCTTAGACCTTTTAATATAATTAAAACCGATTAAAAACTTTTTTAAAAGCCATAACTATTTTACGTTTACTATTGAACGCCACCGTTTTTAATGCTATAATAAGTAAAAAAAAGGTAAACTAAGCATGAAAACTTCAATGAATATATCTTGTACAGTACGTGTTTTTGGTTTAGAAAAGGCCATTGAATTACACAAAAAAGCTGGATTTGACGCATATGATTTTTCAGCCCATACTTTTGTAGAATACGACTGGCGTACTAAAACCGCTTATGCAAAAGCAAACGAACCTATTATCGGCGACGACTATATTACTAGCGCAAAAATGATAAAAAAATACGCTGACGATTTAGGTATCATTTGCAGTACTGCGCACGCGCCCTTCCCGTCGGATAGCCCTTACGTTAGCAAATATCTTAATTGGGCGATAGAAGTTTCCTCTATACTAGGCGCAAAACAAATAGTTGTGCATCCAGGGTGTTCATCTACTGCTGAAGAAAACGCGCTTTTTTACAAAAAACTTTTGCCTTTTGCTAAAGAAAAAGGTATAAAAATCGCTTGTGAAAATATGTGGAACTGGAATTACGATCCCAAAACCATGGACCCATCGTTTGACCACGCTATCGAAGCGGCTTGCTCCCATCACGACGACTTTAAAAAGCATTTAACGCTTGTTAACGACGATTATTTAATTGCTTGTTTAGATATCGGCCATGCTGAAATGAAAGGCTTAAACACCACCGCTGTAGAAATGATTAAAACACTTAACGATAAAATTGAGTGTTTACATATCCACGATAACGATAAATGGCACGACGACCACGCCGCACCTTTTACTGGAAAAATTGATTTTACCGCTATGTGTAAAGCGCTTAAAGAGATTAATTATACAGGAGATATCACTTTAGAAGTAGACCCGCATTTTGCCAAGGACGAACCTTACGACTCCGCTTTAAAAACCCTTACCTCCTTAGCAAATACAGCTAAAAAATTACGCGATATGATATTAAACGGTTAAGTAAAAAAGTTAAAATAAAAGCCCCCGTATGGGGGCATTTTTATTTTATAAAGTAATTTTATTACCTTTAGATTGATAGGTGGCAAGTATAATTTTTATTACCTTGCTCGCTTCTTTACCGTCTATAAAAAACTTTTTACCGTCTTTAACGTGGGCGTAAAAATCGTTTATCAAGGCAATATGACCACTTCCGTAACACTCTTTGCCAAAACCTAAATCAGTTAATGAACTAAATATCACTTGACCATCTTTAATAACGTTACCATCGGTAACTTGCACTATACTGCCGTCATCCAACTTAAACGTTAATTGCACGGGGAAATCTGCCCCGGCACAAGTAGTCGCAAAAAAGGTATATCTGCCGTCGTCCATATTAATAAAAGCGACGTCTTCAACCTCGATAGCGTCTTTTAAGTGGACGTTATCAATAGTTGCCGATAAAGATGTCGGAACGCCCAAAAGCCATTGCATTAAGTCTAACGTGTGTAACGCTTGGTTTATAAGTACGCCACCACCCTCGGTATCCCACTTGCCACGCCACTCACCTTGTGCGTAATAAGCTTTATCCCTATGCCAAACCATTTGACCATGTGCGGAAATCACCTTTTTACTAGAAAGATAATCTTTGATAAAAAGGTTTTCTTTATTATACCTATTTTGATGACATACGCCTAAAATGGCATTAGAAGATTGCTCAGCCAATAAAATTTTATCTATATCGTCCGTCTTTATACATAAAGGTTTTTCACAAAGGACGTTGATATCGTTATTTAGTGCAAAGATAATCATCTCTGCATGCAAATAATGTGGCGTACATATATGCACTCCGTCAGGACGCTCGGTTAAAAGCATCTCTTTATAGTCAGAATACGCCTTTGCTTGCAAAGAAAACTCTTCAATAACCTTATTAGCACGAGATAAATCTATATCGCAAACAGCTATAATATCGTAACCACCGTTTTTAAGTGTTGCCAAATGCACACGTCCGATAATACCTGCGCCGATAATGCAAACTTTCATACTGACCTCTAATTATTTACTTTTTGCGCCTGCAAACGACGATGAAGTATCAAAGATAACTTCTTTAACGGTTTTATCAGCAGAAGTTGCAATACGTTTATTAAGTTCTTCTAAATAAAGATCGTCGTCGATAGGAATATTTACCGCCTTACCCAAGAAAGCCGATAAAAGCATACCGTCCATAATCTCAACACCGTTAATACCTTCTTGACCGCTTACGAATAACTTTTCTTTACCCAAAATAGCAGCGGTAAAGTTAAGTAAAATACCTAAGTGTTGTAAGTTGTTGCCGTCGCCTTTAACCTCGTACGGGGTAGTTGCAGGGTTACAAAAACCGTTGGGATTGTTTTTGATGATATCTGAGTCTTTTTCGGTTAATTTAGTATGAATAACCTTGTCGTCTTCTACTACGATTTTACCTAAAGTGCCGACGATTTCTAACCTGTTAGTACCAGCGCCTTCACCAGTAGTAGTAATAAACACACCCGTTGCGCCGTTAGCGTACTCTAAATATGCGGTTACGTCGTCTTCTACTTCGATATCATGCCATTTACCCATACGGCAAAAAGCGTGTATTTTTGACGGCATCATACCAGTAACCCACTGTATAAGATCTAACTGGTGCGGACATTGATTTAATAATACGCCGCCGCCTTCACCCTTCCAAGTTGCACGCCAAGCAGACGAATTATAGTATGCTTGCGTCCTAAACCAGTTGGTAATAATCCAGTTAATACGCTTAATATCGCCAAGTTCACCATTAGCGATCATATCTTTTACAACCCTATAATGCCAGTCGGTACGTTGGTTAAACATAAGACCGAAAAGTTTATCGGATTTATCTGCAACGGCGTTCATTTCCTTAACCTGTTTAGTGTAAACGCCAGCAGGCTTATCACATAAAACGTGTACGCCGTGTTCTAAACCATAAATAGAAATTTCTGGGTGGAAGTAATGTGGTACTTCAACTAAAATAGCGTCTACTTTGCCAGAGTTAACCATCTCTTTATAATCAGAATACGTAGCGCCGTTAAAACCTAAGCTTATAGCGTTTTTGATTTTATCCGGGTTGATATCGCAAACGGCTGAAACTTCGCCGTCGGTAACCTTACCCGCTAAAAGCAACTTTAAATAATAAGTACCTTGATTGCCCAAACCTACTATACCATATCTTACTTTATCCATAATAATCTCCTAAAAATTATTTTTTAAATATTTGATTGAAAGTTCTACCTGTCCGAACGGGTCGTCGTAATCGGTGGCGTCGTCCTGCTCTACAAGATAATATTTAACGTTAGCATCTTGCATAGCGCTAATCACCTTTTCAAAATTAATATTACCGTAACCAACGGGAGCAAACTTTGCCGTAAAAGGCTCGCCCTCTTTAAATGACGGTAAAAAATCTTTTAAGTGAACACACTCTAACCTGCCTTTACAGATAGAAATATAATCTAAAATACTTACCCCGCCTGCCTGCAACCAAAAAGTATCAAGCGTTATATTTAAGTTGGGGATAGTATCTAAAATTTCATCAAAAATACACTTACCGTTAGATAACTTTAAAAACTCGTGATTGTGGTTATGATAAAAATACTTACCACCAGCGTTTACGACGTTATCAGTCGCCGTCTTAATTAGTGAAATATTTTTATAAACGTCGGCATCAGACATATTTTTAAAATCCATCCAGCCCAAACCGATATTATCACAACCGATTGCCTTATGTTCGTCAACGAGTTGAATAGGACTATTTAACGCCTTATCTAAGGGAGAGTGCGTTAAAACTACCGGTAAACCAGAAGTAGTTATAACTTCTTTTAAAACGTCTTTATCAAATGGCGCGCCCGAAAACTGGATGTAATCGTAACCCATAGCTTTTAAGCGAAGCGCTGTTTTAATAAAATCATCCTTAGTAGAAATTTGTTTTCTAAGTGAATATAAATTTAAGCCAAACTTCATTATAATTGCCATCCTTTAGTGCCGTCTTGTAAAGTTACTTCAACAAACCCGTTTTTAATAAGTACTGCTTTAAAAGCATCTGCTGAAGCGCAAAAACTTTCTTCATTAGTGCTGTAAACGAACTTATTTTTAAGTTCGGTATTATCTATAGTTGAATACCCCGAAAAAACTTTTAAGTGAGGTTCTAACGTAAATACAAAATCTTTACCGCTATCAATTACTTTTTGCATTATAGTATCAAAGCACCCGTCGCCGTAACCTGCGGGGACTATAGCGCCCGACTTTGCGTCAACGTCTTTTACGTGGAAGTAATCGGTAAAATCAAAGGTTTTATCTAATGCGGAAGGAATAAACTCCCCACACTGTATATAATTTGCTGGGTCAAAAACAAACCTAAGACCGTCGATATTTTGATTTTTAATTTCTAAAACCCTATCAACTATATCACCGTAAATATCCTTCTCGTTCTCGTGGCAAAAAATAAGGTCGTATTCCTTGGCGATATCAGCCATCTTGGTTAAATACGTAAACACGGCGTCTTTATCATCAAAAGCTTTATAAAAACTAAAAACCCTTACCCTTTTAGCCTTAAAAATTTTAGCGATTTTTGCAACGCGTCTAACGGTTTGCAAATGGCTATCAGCATCGCATAAATCTACCTTACCTAATGGTGAACCTATCGAAAAAACTTCAATACCATTTTTGCTTAAAGCGTCGTAGTAGGATAAAGCTTCTTCATCAGTAAAGTTAGAAACGTTTTTTCCAGAAACACTACGAAGTTCTATTTTGCTAATACCATTTTTTTTAAGTACGTCAATTTGCTCTTGTATAGTAAAACCGCCTTCATCAGCAAAAGCGCAAAGTTTTATCATAAAAACCCCCTTGACAAGATTTTTTTATTATGTTACTATTATTTTAGCACTTTTATTTACAAAATCAATTGATTATCTTATTTTTTTAAGCATAATTTTAGCACAATCTTAATATTTTATTAAAACTTAAGGGTATGAGAAATTTTACAGTACTATACAACAGACATAATAAATTTGGCAGATTTAACGCTATTCCGGAAAGAAAGCTAAAGTATTACGATTTAACCATCGTCTTACAAGGGGAAATGGTTTATAAAGTAAACGGCGTTACTTATACACTAACCGACGGCGATGCTATTTTTAATAAACCCGGCGACGTGCAGGAACGCGCCCCACAATTAAAACGTTGCGACTATTTTAGCGTTAACTTTACTTCTATAGAAGATATCAATTTACCCGCTTTTATAGAAAACGCCGTAACTAATGAAGTTTTGCTTTTAATTTCTACAATAGATGAAATTATACAAAAACCATATTTAGACACAAACGACACGCTTAACGTAATTTTGCAGTCTATAATATCCGTTATAGAAAATAACTTAAAACAGGAACGCCTTAGTGAAATTACTGCAAAAATTATAACATATATTAAAGACCATTTATCTGAAAAAATTACTTTAGCAACTATTAGTGAGTTGACTTTTTTCTCCCCAGTATATTGCGACACGATTTTTAAAAAAGAAACTGGTAAATCAATAATAAACTATCTTTTAGACGAGCGTATCACTAAAGCTAAATCTTTACTAATTGAAGGCAGTTTGCCATTGACTAAGATTGCTGAACTATCTGGTTTTACAGATTACAACTATTTTTCGCGCACGTTTAAGAAAAAGACGGGCTACACCCCCACCCAGTACAAAAATTTTAATTTAAGAAAATAACCGTTTTGTATTGTAATTATCAAATTTAAGTGATATAATATATTTGTTAAATAGTTATTATTTAGCGACTTTACTTTATAAGGAGATTTTATATGTATTGCAAAAAATGTGGTCAGTATACTGATAATGAAGACGGCTTATGCGCTTCCTGCAAAGCGCAAGATGACTTTGGGTTTGAAAATACTACTACGGTAAATAATGAACCCGTTTATACCGAAGCCCAACAATCTGAGGATAGACGCTTAGGTTTAAAAACTGGTATCATTTCAGCGATATTTGGTTTTATAAGCACCGTTTTTTCAGGCATAGCAAGTGGTATAGTTGCTGCTTTAATTGAACTTGGGGATTTTGGTATGGCTATACCCGTTGGTATCGTTTTATCTATACCCGCTATCGTTTTTGGTATAATTGCTTTAATTAAAGGTATTAATTGTATTAAAACTTTTATCAGGAGTTGTAAGGCAAAAAAAGCAAAGCCTATTGCCACACTTATTTTAGGTATCGTTGCCATTGATTTTGCCGCTAGTGGTTTAATATCTACTGTACTTTTATTTTTACTATTACTTATGCTTTTATAATTAACTAAGCCCCTTGATGGGGCTTTTTTATTTAACAAAATTAAACTTTTATTGACATAATATAAAGATAGTGATATAATTAAACCATCAAATTTAGGAGTTATATGATGTATTGCAAAAAATGTGGTAAATTTACCGATAACCAAGACGGCTTATGTGAAGATTGCAAAACAAAAGAAAGTGTTAACACTACAAATAACGTTGACACACCGCCCGTTTATACGGAAGAAGAAAAATCTGCCGATAGACGTTTGGGCTTAGGTGGCGCTATTGCTTCTGCAATAATGGGCTTTGTTGCTTTTATTATAAGCTATATTTCAATATTTTTATCGGCGCTAATACCAGTATTAAGCTTAATTTTTATGGTTGCCGTTATAGTTTTAGGTATACTTTCTTTAACGAAAGGTATAAAATCTATCAAAATTTTTATAAAAAACGGTAAAGAAAAGAGGGCTAGACCCATCGCAACGCTTATAGTGGGAATTGGTGGCATCGTATTTAGCGGTTTTGCATTTTTATTTACGCTTATATCCTTTTTTATCGCGATTATTATGTTATCTTATTTACAAATTTAAAACGTTTTTAATTTAACCAACGTCAAATTAAAGATATAAAGTTTTATTGATTTATTTTTTTAATAGTGCTATAATTTTATTATAAAAATTAGAGGTAACTTTATGTACTGTAAAAAATGCGGTAGATATATAGGCACGGACGACGATTATTGTGAAGATTGCGCCCCCGCCCCCGTACAACCTAATACTGAAGTTGATAATTTAAATCCAATTTTACCCGATATAAACGTTTTACAACCAAGCTATGATGAAGTTGTTGAACCTGTTATAACTAAAACTTTTGGTTTAGCAAAGGCTATAATGGCTTGTTGTTTTGGTTTTGTTGGGCTTATAGTGATAACTTGGGCAGCAGTTGCCCTTTATAACGGATACGTTGATTTTATTAATTTTGATACTAGCGTTATCAGTAGCGAGGTTGCCTTAGATAACGCCCTTAACGCGCTTTTAGACGGTGTTTGGCATTTAGCGTCTTCCATACCGTGCGCCGTATTAGCGATGGTATTTGGGTTTAAGGCAATTGCTAAATTTAAATACGCTTCATCAGTTGGCAACCTAAAACCAGTTACTACCCTAATATTTGGCGTTATAGGCTGTGTTTTAGGTGGATATGCTATTATTTACGCCATGGGGACTTCTGTTTTAGGCGTAATGCACTTGATAGAAATTATAAATTTTGTTTAATATTAACGGCTACCTATTTTGGTAGCCTTTTTTATTAAATCTATATTTAGTACAAGAAAATTTATATTATAAAGTTGAATTTATCTAAAAAATTTATTATAATTATAAAAAACGTTTAGGGGTTTTTATGGATATTAAAAAACTTTTAAGTCAAATGTCTTTGACTGAAAAATTAGGCGAACTATCACAATACAATATGGGTGTATTATCCACTACTGAAACTGGGGATTTAACCGGCCCTGCAAACGACCTTAAACTTACTAAGGAAGAACTTGCCGTAGTAGGTTCGGTATTAGGGTATTCTAGTGCGGAAGGCACTAAAAAAATGCAAGATGAGCATATTAAAAACCACCCCCACGGTATACCTTTACTTTTTATGCAAGACATCATACACGGTTATCGCACAAACTACCCTATTCCGCTAGGTATGGGGGCAACTTTTGACCCAAACCTCATGGAAGAGTGCGCGCGTATGTCCGCAAAAGAAGCAGCCGTAAACGGTTTACACGTAACCTTTAACCCTATGGTAGACTTAGCACGTGATGCCAGATGGGGTAGATGTATGGAAACCACTGGTGAAGACCCATATTTAAACTCTTTGATGTCCGCTGCGCAAGTTAGGGGCTATCAAAGTGATATGAATAAAGAATACAGTATCGCTGCATGCGTTAAGCACTATGCCGCGTATGGCGCAGCAGAAGCCGGTAGAGATTATAACACAGTTGACGTAAGTGAACGTTCTTTAAGGGACTACTACTTACCTGCATATAAAGCAGCCGTTGATGCTGGGGTTGAAATGGTAATGTCTTCCTTTAACTTAGTAAACGGCGTTCCATCAACTGGCAACAAATGGCTTTTAGACGACGTTTTAAGAAAGGAATGGGGTTTTGATAAGATACTTATTTCTGACTATAACGCCGTTTATGAAATGTATGACCACGGCTACGCAAAAGATGCTAAAGACTGTGCTGAAAAGGCCATAAACGCAGGTATGGATATTGAAATGATGACGACCTGCTACCTTAAAGAGATACCTGCTTTAATTGAAGAAGGCAAAGTATCTATGGAAACGGTTGATAAAGCGGTTTTAAGGGTTTTAGACCTTAAAAACAGGTTGGGTTTATTTGAAAACCCGTATTACTACGCCGATAAAGAAAAAGCTGATAAAATTGTATTTTGCGACGAGCATCGCGCTTTAGCAAGACTTGCGGGTGAAAAATCTTGCGTATTGCTTAAAAACGATAATAACGTACTCCCCTTAAACGAGCATAGTAAAACGGTTGCATTAATCGGTCCGTTTATTGAAGAACCTATGATTGGCGGTTGGCCGGGCGCTGGCAGCAGAAATGAAGTTGTTACCCCTTTAACGGGTGTTAAAAACTTACTTAAAGACGCTAAAATATTAACTGCAAAAGGTTGTAACGGCACGTTAAAAGAACAACCCGATTATAAAATGATTAAACAAGCCGTAAAATGCGCTAAAAAAGCCGAGTCTGTTGTTTTAGTTTTAGGCGAACACGACTTAATGGCTGGTGAAGGCAAATCTAAAACGGATATAAACATTACACCTGCGCAAGTAGAACTTTGCAAAGCAGTTTGCAAAGCAAATAAAAACACGGCAGTATTTATCTATACTGGTAGACCGCTAGTTTTAAGTGAAATTAACGATATCGCCCCCGCTATTGCTATTATTTGGCAACCGGGTACGGAAAACGGCAACGTCTTAGCAAATATGGCGTTTGGCAAGGCAAACTTTAGTGGTAAATTACCAATGACCTTCCCAAGGGCTGTTGGTCAAGTGCCGATTTATTACAACTTTTATACTACTGGTAGACCTAACCACGAGCACGATTTGCCCATTGCTTACAGAAGCGCTTATCAGGATGAAAGGAACTCCCCCTTATATCCATTTGGCTACGGTTTAAGCTACGCTAAATTTGAAATTTCAGACCCCGTTCTATCATCTAACCCGTTAAAGCGTGGTGAAACTTTAACTGCAAGCGTTGTAGTTAAAAACGTTTCAGACGTTGATGGTGAAGAAACCGTGCAATTATATATTAAAGATTGTTATGCATCACTTGCACGTCCTATTAAAGAACTTAAAGGCTTTAAAAAGGTCAATTTAAAGGCTGGTGAAGAAACTACCATTTGCTTTGAAATTAGCGAAAAACAACTTGAGTTTTTTACGGCTAATAACGTTTTTGAAGCAGAAAATGGTGATTTTAAAGTATTTATTTCAAATAACAGTAACGTTAAAACTTTCGCTACTTTTAAGCTTATATAATATTTAGGTAAGGCTTAAACGCCTTACCTTTTTTATAAAACGACGATATACGTCCTTTATCGTTTTACTTAAATCGAAAAACCGAAACTTTTTTGACGTAATGTTGATTTTTGTTTAAGTTACTGTTATAATTTAATAAAGGAGTTTTTATGGCAGTAGATAAAAAGAAAGTTTCTAAAATAGTAATAGGTGCGTTAACTGGTTTTAGTGGGGCTATGGTTGCATCGGCATTAATTGCTTACGACACAATATTTAAGCGCTACGATCGCCCCGATTATAACTTATACCCAGGTATGTATAATATTGATAGGTTTAACGGCACGTTATATCGTGAAGAGGTTTACTTCCCATCAAATGGCGTAAAATTAAAGGGCTACTACTACCCTGCTTTAAATCCTAAAGGTCTTATTGTAATTGCGCACGGTTTACACGCAGGTGGCGACGATTATTTACCTATGGTAGAGTATCTTGTTAAAAATAACTACAACATTTTTAATTACAACGTACAAGGCACTTATGAGTCCGAAGGTGAAGACTGCGTCGGTATGTGCCAATCTTTAATAGATTTAGAAAGCGCGTTAACTTTTTTGGAAAACACTCCACCATATTCTTACATGCCGATATGCTTAATCGGACATAGTTGGGGTGGATACGCGGTTTCATCAGTACTAAGTATAAAGAAAAATATTAAGGCTTGCGCTTGTATCGCGCCCATGAATAGTGGTGCTGATATGATGGTGGAAAAAGGTGAACAATACGTTGGTAAGCTTGCAACCATGCCCGCACCTGTTATTAACTTATACCAAAAGCATCTATTTAATGGTTACACCAAATTTAACGGCGTTAAAGGTATAAATTCAACCAACGTCCCCATAATTATCGCCCAAGGCGTAACTGATAAAATTATAACGTACGACGGTCAATCTATTACCGCACATAAAAAAGAACTACGCACTGAAAACGTTTACTATTACGACGGTTTTGGCCCACAAGGTGACCATAATAATATTTGGCACTCAGTTGAAGCTGCCGTATACCAAGACGTTGTGAAATCTAAACTAAAACTATTAGAAATTGAAAAGGGCGAAAAGTTAACTTACGACGAAAAGACTGAGTTTTACAAAACGATAGACCATAATTTATATAGTCAAGTTAATAAAGAACTTTTTGATTTTATAATTAAAACTTTTGATAAAGCGTTATACCCTGCTTTACTTACAGATTAGTTTTAATGGTTAAATAATAATATAAAAGCGCACTGCATTTTTTAATACAGTGCGCTTTTTAATATTTATCTAACAAATTATAAATTTTCAGCAATCTTTTCTAAAAATTGACGGCTATTAAGCGTAGTTACGGTTACGCCTTCTTTATGGAAAAGCCCTGCTAAATCTTTGGTCATAAAACCTGACTCGATAGTTTTGACTGTAGCGTCTTCTAACCTAGTAGCAAAGGCAATTAAATCGGGATTATCTTCTAATTCCCCACGCTTTTTAAATGCGCCAGTCCAAGCAAAAATTGTTGCTACGGAGTTGGTTGAAGTTTCTTCCCCAGCCAAGTGGCGGTAATAGTGCCTTGTAACTGTGCCGTGCGCTGCTTCAAACTCGTAATTACCATCGGGTGAAACTAAAACGCTAGTCATCATCGCAAGTGAACCGTATGCAGTTGCGACCATATCGCTCATAACGTCGCCGTCATAGTTTTTAAGCGCCCAAATAAAGCCACCGTTACTGCGAACTATCCTTGCAACGGAATCGTCTATCAAAGTATAATCGTAACTAATACCCGCTTTAGAAAAAGCATCTTTATACTCTTTAGTATAAATATCGTTAAAAATATCTTTAAACCTATGATCATAGGTTTTAGAGATAGTATCTTTAGTAGCAAACCAAACGTTTTGCTTAGTAGATAATGCGTAGTTAAAGCAAGAACGCGCAAAAGACGAAATAGATTTATCCAAATTATGCACGCCTTGTAACACACCTGCGCCGTTAAAATCAGCAATTTTTTTGGTTTCTACCTTGCCGTCTGCGTAGGTAACTTTAAGTTCTGCCGTAGCAGGACCGTCAACGTAAAGTTCACTATTTTTATATACGTCGCCGTAAGCGTGACGCGCGATAGTGATGGGCTTTGTCCAAGTAGGTATATAAGGTGTAATACCATTTACTAAAACGGGCGCTCTAAAAACTGTACCATCTAAAATTGCCCTGATAGTGCCGTTTGGTGAAAGCCACATATTAGATAAATTATATTCCTTAACGCGTTGAGCGTTGGGGGTTATTGTAGCGCACTTTACGCCTACCTTGTACTTTTTGATAGCGTTTGCGGCATCTTTAGTAACTTGGTCTTTAGTTTGCTCTCTAAAATTTAAGCCAAGGTCGTAAAACTCCGTGTTAAGTTCAACGTAAGGTTCGATTAAAATCTCTTTAATCCAGTCCCATAAAATCCTAGTCATCTCGTCGCCTTGCATTTCTACAATAGGCGTATTATACTTAATTTTAGCCACGATAAAGCCTCTCTTATAATTTTTTATTTATTATATACCTAAAGATAATTTTAGTCAATTAAATAAACTTCCTTTACAAAAAAGCGCGTCTATATAGGACGCGCAATTTTTATTATTCTAAACAAAATGATAGATAACGTATATCACTATTTTAACAACTAAGTTATTCTAAAATAAACACAAAATCGTAAACGTCTTGACCACCGTCGATTTCATAAATCTCTACCGAGGGGTATTTAGATTTAGCCTGTGCGATAAAGTCAGCACGTTCTTTATCAGTTGCTTCCTTTCCGTATACAGCCACTAAAAAGTCTCTACTACCACCGTCTAACTTATCTATTAAAGCAATTGCTGATGAAACCTTATCTGGCGTGCATACGTGCATAGTTTTATCAGTAAAGCCCATGTAATGATCTTTAACTACGTCTACGCCGTTTAAAGAAGTATTCCTAACCGATTTAGCAATTAAACCAGTTTCAGTACCTTGCATATTTTCTTTAAGTTCTGCCTCGATAACGTCGGGATCGTCTGAAGAATAATCTAACATCGAAAGCGCTGAATAGCCTTGACCAATGGTTTTGGTTTCGATAATGCGAATTTCAGAATCCTTGTAAATTTCAGCCGATTGTTTAGCAGATAAAATAACGTTGCCGTTATTGGGTAAAACGAAAATATAATCAGCATTAACCTCGTCGTAAGCGTTGGTAAAATCTTCAGCAGACGGGTTATTGGTTTGCCCCCCGTAAATAACGTAATCCGCACCGAATTCTTTAAACACTGCTTTTAAGCCATCACCAGTAGAAACAGTTACGGTAGCAAACTTACGTCTTGCACGCTTAGGACGCTTGACGGTTTCTTGCTTTTTTTCTACAACTTCGCTATGTTGAAGGGTCATGTTTTCAATCTTGATGGTTAAAAATTCACCATACTGTTGACAATAGCCTAATACTAAATGAGGGGTTAATGTATGTACGTGTATTTTTACGATAGTACCAGTTTTAAACGCTACGATAGAATCACCAATGGTTTCTAAATACTTAACGATAACGTCTGGGTTAAAAGCGTTTACGTCGCATTTTGAAGTTTGTAATTGAAGTAAAAACTCAGTACAATAGCCGAATTCCATAACGCTATTTTCGTTAAATTTAGATAAATCAACCGATTTGGCTTTACCACCTTCGTTAGAAATTTCAGTATCAAAATCTTCGCCGTAAATGCCCTTTAAAAAGCCTTCACAAATATACACTAACCCTGCGCCACCACTATCGATAACACCAGATTCTTTTAGTACAGGTAAAAGTTCAGGAGTGTTTTCTAAAGAAATTTTCATTTCCTTAATAAATACTTCAAAAAACGTTTCTATACTAGTATCGTCATTTAAAGATTCACGTGCTTTTACAGCAGCCTCACGAGCGACTGTTAAAATAGTACCTTCGACAGGTTTTTGTACCGAACCATACGCCCTTTTTACGCCCTCGTTAAGCGCGTCCGCAAACTGCTTTAACGTAATGCTTTCAAGTCCTTTAATACCTTCTGCTAAGCCAAAAAAGAGTTGTGATAATATTACGCCAGAGTTACCCCTTGCCCCAAGCAACATACCCTTTGCCATAGCGGAAGCTTCTTCCGAAACGTTGGTTGAAGTTGTAGCAACAAGCTCGTCGTAACCACCGTGTAAAGTTAAATACATATTTTCACCAGTATCGCCGTCAGGGATGGGGAAAACGTTTAAATCGTTAACCTCTTGAACGTTTGCCTGTAGGTTAGCAACGCCACCTAAAAGCATTTTTTTAAATAACTCACCATCAATTATCTTTTTGTTGTCTGACAAAATAATCTCCTTTAAGCGATTAAAGGTTAACCCCATAATGCGCTATTATACTTATATAAGATAGCAAAGTAATATAAACTGAAACGAAACAAAGTAGTTTTTAAGTAAAATTAATAGTTTTTTTTGACGTAATTTATTGATTTTTACCATAGTTTTATAAAAAAACTATAATTAGTAAAAAAAAGCGTCTTAATAGACGCTTTTTAAGCAGGTAAAAATACCGTGAACGTAGTTTTGCCATCTTTACTACTAGCAGTAACGTTACCACAATGTAAATCTACGATAGTCTTAACTATAGATAAACCAATACCGTTACCTTCTTTAGCATGCGAACGGTCTGTTTGGTAAAACTTATTAAAAATCCTTGCGCAGTCCTCCTCGCTAATCTCTGGGCCAAAGTTTTCGATATCGATATAAAAGCCTACTTCTTCCTTTTTTATACGAACGGTCAAATCCCCATTTTTAACCGAAAATTTAACAGCGTTGTCAAGTAAATTTATCCAAACTTGACGAAGCATATCGTCGTTGCCAAAGTAGAAATACTCGTCAAAATCAAGTGTAAGATTAAGCCCTTTTTGCGTCCACTTTTTTTCTAAAAGCAAGATGCACGTACGTATTTGCTCGGATAAATTAAAATGGGTTTTATCAGTCAAAATGCCCTGGTTTTCATACTTAGAAAGGTTTAATACGTTTGTAGTTAAGGTAGAAAGACGGTTAACTTCATCTTCAATTAGACTTAAATACTCGTTACGTTTTTTTTGCGATACGTTTTCCTTTTTTAATAAAGTTATAAGCCCGTTAATTGAATTTATCGGTGTTTTAACTTCGTGCGAAAAACTGTTGACAAAATCTGAACGTAAAATTTCAGTCTTTTCTAGTTCGGCAGCTAAATCGTTAAAACGTTTAAATACCGAACTAGTTGGGTCGGGGTTTTGGGTTTTTAAACGAGTGTGATATTCACCTTGCGATAGCCTAGACATGCCGTCTATAAGCGTGTTTACTGGTTTTAAAATAAACTTAGAAAACAACCAACTTAGCATCATGCCAAGCAGTAAACTTGCAATAGCCCACATGATAGTAAAAGTCAAAATATTTTGCTCGGTAATAATGCCTTTTTCTATCAAATACGAGTTTGTTAAACTAATAATAAGTTCGCTTGAAACTAATACTAACGTTACCCCTGCTATAAACGAAATTTGTATACGCCTTTTTGCTGAAAGTCTTTTAAATAGTGGTAACTTTTTTTGTTTTTTTATCATAAATGCAGTACCGCCTTATAGCCTAGCCCACGGATACTTTCGAAAGAAAATTCCGTAAAAGTATCAAACCTTTTACGCAAGCGCCCGATATGTACTGTAACGGTTTCCCAACCAGTATCGCAATCCATACCCCAAATTTCGTCCATAAGTTGAATACGTGTAAAAATTTTATTTGGGGATGATAAAAGCTTATACATAAGCAAAAACTCTTTTTGAGGGAGTTCTATAACTTGACCGTGTCCGGTAACCGTATAAGAATTGTAATCTAAAACGACGTCGCCAATCGTAAGCTTACTTTCATGCACGATATTAGCGCGACGAAGCAGGGCTTTGATACGTAAAACCAGTTCCTCATAATCGACGGGCTTAGAAAGATAATCGTCAATGCCTGCCAAAAATCCTTTTTTACGATCTTCTGGTAATTGTTTTGCTGAAACCATAAGTATAGGCATTTGATTAAAGGTTGAACGGACTTCCTCCGTAAACTTATAGCCGTCCATTTTAGGCATCATAATATCAACGATAACAAGATCGATATGCTCTAAAGATAAAACTTCTAACCCCTCGACACCATTTTTAGCAGTAAAAACAGTGTAATGCTCCATCTCTAAAATTTCACGCATTAAAAAGCGGGTGTTTTTATCGTCGTCAACAACAAGTATATGAAACATAATAAATACTCCTTAAAAAAATTATAACACTTTTTTTTATAAAAGTAAACAGCAAATATAAATAAATAATAGTTACAAGTTATTACACAAACTAATATTTTTATATATTTTAAACCTTATAAACACAAAAACACCGTACTACGTAGTACGGCGTTTTATAATTTTGTCTTAAATATTTAATTTATTTGTTGTTATCATCCACTTTATGGTTTAACATTAAGGTTGAACGTCTAACAGCTTCTTTACTTTTTTCAAACATCTCTTTCTCGCTGACACCATCTTCTATAACGGTGATATTTTGCCTTTTCCATTTTTTTGCCAAAAAAGGAACAATAAAACTTGCAATTGATAAAATAATACAAGAAACCGCTATTATTAAATTAGGTATAAAAGCCCCACCTGGTTTTAAATCTATAAAAACATTAATTGCAGGTATTATAAAAAACGCCGAAATCAACCAAAACGCCACGTATACTACGGTTATATTTTCACCAAGCTTGCTTTCCTTTCTTTTGTTATCTTTATTATTGCCCATAATCCACCAATGATTTTTATATAATACCATATTACATTATTGAGACTTTATTGTCAACTTTTTAATCAAGCAACATTTTAATTTTGCGCTTATAGAAGATATGTTTTATATAACATTATGAATTATTTATGATAACCTTTTTGTTTTAAGTACGCTAAAATCTCGTCAGGGTTGTTACAAGTAATTAAATAGTAACCTCTATCGATAACCTTATCCACGTCGGCTTCAGTCTTAACAGCTGCGCCCGCCCAGGGTTGGCAACCTAAAGACTCCATATGCTCTACCTCCCATTTTTCCGCTAAGTTAGTAGGTTCTTCAAAAGCGGCAAACATACAAGCACAATAAGCGTACTCGTATGCGCTGACAGAGTGCCAACCTAAACAATTTGACGGAAAATACACGTGTTGACGGTATTTTTTGCCATATTTTTTATAGATATACTCATTTAGTTTACCACTCCAGGAGTTAATTACAACCCTGTCGGTAAAACCATAATCATCAATAATTTTTAACACCCTATCACAAACGGAATACGCGGTTTCTTCCCACCCGTCAACAGGGTATTCTTTAAGTTCGATATCTAAAGTCATTTCGGGTAACGTTTTTACGTAATCCATAAACTCGATAAACGTAGGGATTTTTTCGCCCTTAAATTCTTCACCTTTTTTGATACCAGCATCAAGGGTTTTTAATTCAGCCAAAGTTTTTTCTGAAACTTTGCCCTTGCCGTTAGTGGTACGATCTACAGTTGCATCATGTATACAAACAAGTTCTCCATCAAGCGTTACACGGATATCTGTTTCAATTTGGTCAACGCCGATCTCAGCTGCTTTTTTGAAAGCAATCATTGTGTTTTCAGGATATTTTGCACACCAACCACGATGCGCTGCTACGTAAATATTATTTTTACCTTGTTTCCAAAAATCCATAATAACCTCCTAGTTTTTTTAATTATAACACTTTAAAAAATACATTTCAAGTAATATATATTTTTTTATAATATTAATACACTTAGTTAAGCAACGCTTTTTTTACATATAGTTGCTATTTAGCGTATTTATCTAAATACTGGTATTTTGTTAAATCTACCCTACCATCAATCACTACGATACCTTCTTTATTTAAACGGCGCTCTTGTTCACCTATACCACCAAAAACAAATGCTTTTGCTAACTCCCCTTTTGCGTTTACAACCTTAAAACAGGGGTAATAATCCCCCGCAGGGTTTTGATGCAAAATATTGCCCACTACCCGCGCCAAACCACGATTTCCTAAATACTTTGCAATTTGCCCATAAGTAACAACCTTACCTTTAGGGATTGTTAAAAGATACTCAAACGTCTTATAAAAATAATCACTATACGCCATAATATACCTTTATATTTAATAATATATAAATATAATAACATTATTTATTTAAAAATAACAGTAAATTTATACAATTATAATTTTAAAATCAAAAAAGACTACTGTTAGTGCGTCAGTAATAGGGATTATTACTGACGCACTAGTTATATTTGCCTATCGGCAAGTGATATGCCTTCGGCGTGATATTTTGCTAACGCAAAGTGATATTTTCACTTATTGTGAAAGTTAGGCAAATATAATATAACTTTGACCATAGGTCAAAATATAACGCAAGAAACTTGCATATCACTTTTAGCCACAAGGCTAAAAATATAACTTATTAAACTTAATCTTTTGTGGTAAAGATAAAGCCCACCATATTTCGCTTTTTGCGAAGTATAGTGG
>JAGANI010000009.1 GCA_017624285.1 Clostridia bacterium | reverse complement strand
CCCCACCGATACATTATACAATTTGCAAACAAGCGCTTTTATCTGGTAAACACGTTTACGTAGAAAAGCCACTTTGCTTAAAATATAGCGAAGGTAAAGAACTTGTTTTACTAGCCAAAGAAAAAGGTTTATATTTAGGTTGCGCACCAGACACTTTTTTAGGTGCAGGAATACAAACTTGCAAAAATGTTATAGATAACGGTAAAATAGGCAAACCCATAGGTGGGGTAGCGTATATGATGTGCCGTGGCCACGAAACGTGGCACCCATCGCCTGAGTTTTATTACCAAAACGGTGGCGGACCGTTGTTTGACATGGGGCCTTACTATATAACGGCTTTAGTTAGCATGCTTGGCAAAGTTGAAAGCGTAATGGCTTATGCACACAAAGGCTTTGAAGAAAGAATTATAACCAGCCAACCAAAATATGGCAAAAAAATTACAGTTGAAGTAGACACGCATACCGTAGCGTTATTAAAATTTGCAAACGGCGCTACAATTACTATGACGATGAGTTTTGACGTTTTAACCCACACTTTACCAAATATTGAACTTTACGGTACTTTAGGCAGTATAAAAGTACCTGACCCAAATAATTTTGGTGGTAGCGTGATGCTATCAACTTTAACAAATAAAGATTATACCGAAATACCTTTGATTACGCCTTATTATGAAAACAGCCGTGGTATAGGGCTTACAGACACAATTAAAGCTATTGAAGAAAACAGACAAAACTGCGCGTCTGGTGAACTTGCATTACACGTTTTAGAAGTTATGGAATCAATTGATAAAAGCGCTTCTTTAGGCGTACGTGTTAATATAACAAGCACACCACCTACCCTACCTAATTTAGACTGGTCAGCCCCGTTAGGTGAAATTAAAACTTTATAACAATAAAAGCCCTCCAAAACGGAGGGCTTTTGATTACAAAAATTATGCTTAATACATTTAAACACGTTTAATTTTTAAGCTAATTACAAAGTTTTTCTATCAATAAATGCTCTAGATAAAGTTACTTCGTCAGCGTATTCTAAATCAGTACCGATGGGGATACCATGCGCTAAACGGGTAACCTTTATACCCAAGGGTTTAATAAGCCTTGTAATATACATAGCGGTAGCCTCGCCTTCGACGTCGGGATTAGTTGCCATAATTACTTCTTTAATATCGGGGTTTGAACCGATACGCTCTAAAAGTTCTTTAATCCTAATATCGTTAGGGCCCACGCCGTCCATGGGCGATATCGTGCCGTGCAAAACGTGATAAACGCCGTCGAACTCGTTAAGTTTTTCGATAGCGATAACGTCTTTAGGCTCTTTAACCACGCAAATTGACGATGAAGACCTTTTTGCACAAATATCGCAAACGTCGCCTTCGCTATAATTGCCACAAATTTTGCAATAATGAACGTCGCGTTTAGCAGACAAAATGCTCTGCGCGAAAGCCTCTGCCTCCTCGTCAGACATATTAATAATTTTATAGGCAAATCTTTGGGCGGTTTTTTGACCGACACCGGGGAGTTTAGAAAACTCGTTAATAAGTTTACCTATAGGCTCGATATAAACCTTCACTATTAAAACATACCCCCTAAGTTACCGAACTTACCGAGTTTTTCTTGTGAAAGTTCATCTGCTTGCTCGTAAGCGTCGTTAATAGCAGCGATAATTAAATCTTCAAGCATTTCAACGTCGTCGGGGTCAACCACTTCTGGCTTAATGGTGATACCTAAAATATCTTTTTTGCCGTTAACTACTACGGTAACCATACCGCCACCAGAACTACCTTCTAACTCAGCTTCTTCAAGTTCTTCCTGAGCCTTAGCCATTTCTTGTTGCATTTTTTGTGCTTGCTTCATTAAGTTTTGCATTTGGTTTCCGCCACCGCCGAAACCTCCGCCAAAGCCACCTCTATATGCCATAATTTACTCCTTTACCCATCAACGGGGTCGATTATTTTACTATTATAATATCGTCGCCAAATATTTTTTTATAGCGCTCGATTTCTTCATCTACCTGGTTTAACGCCTTTACTTTTGGCGAACCTTTAACTTCTATATCAAAAGTGTACTCTAAAAGTTGTTTTTTGATAAGTTGTTTATTTAAATCCGTGCCGATAACTTCTTCATCACCTTCGCCACTAGCCGTGATAACTAAAGTATCGTCTTTAATGGTTGCAGTAACGCCTTGCATTACCGACCAAAGCATAATCTCGCCGTTTTTACGGAGTGAAACCATTATCCTGCCCAAAATCTGGTCAGCCGTTAACCCGCTTTTAGAAATTGGCAATACTTCGTCTTTAGACGGTGTGTCTTTTACGACTTTAGCCACCTTAGTTTCGGGTTTAGTTTCCTTTACCGTAGCAACGGGTGCGGGATTTTCAACTTCTTTTATAGTTTTAGGAGTGTCGTTACTTACCGTAACACCGTTTTTTACTATATCTTTTAAAGTCTTTTCAAGCTCGGTAATCCTAGCAAGCAACGCGCCTATATCGTAATCTTCCTGCGGGGCGCACGCTTTTAAAGATGCAGTTTCAAATAGAGTACGTGGATGGTTAGAGTATTTAAGGTCTGCTTCAACCAAACTAAAAACTTCCATCGCGCGTAAAACACGCTCTTTAGTAGTGCTGTCGTCAATATCTTTTAACTTAGATAAAACGTCTTTAGGAAGTTTTAAAATCTTATCAGCATCTTGACAGGTTTTTACTATTATAAGTTCCCTTAAATAGCCTTCTACGTCTTTAACTAGTAATCCCACAGACTTGCCTAAGGAAGTTAGTTCGTCTATGACTGACAACACTTTACCTGCATCACTAGATAATATGGCGGAAACAAACTCTGTAAGTTTATCCCTACCGGTTGCCCCTAAAGCAAGCATTACGTCTTGATAGGTAAGCTTGCCGTCGGAAATTGATAAACAAGTATCTGCAACGGATAACGCATCACGCACACTGCCTTCCCCAGCCTTAGCGATGGCGTAAACAGCCTCGTCGGTATAGGGTTTACCTAAATCGTCGTAAATAGAAGCAACCTGCTTAGCGATAGTATCTAAATCTACCAACCTAAAATCAAAACGCATACAGCGTGATAATATGGTTTGGGGCATTTTATGGACTTCAGTCGTAGCCAAAATAAATACGGCGTGTTTAGGAGGTTCTTCAAGCGTTTTAAGTAATGCGTTAAACGCTTGTGTTGTAAGCATATGGACTTCATCCACAATATATACTTTATATTTGCAATTTACGGGTGGGTATTGAACCTTTTCCCTTAAATCACGAATTTCGTTAACGCCGTTATTAGATGCGGCGTCAATTTCTATAACGTCGATATTAGACGCTTGGCTTAAACTTTTACAAGTAGCGCACTTGCCACAAGGGCTACCGTTTACAGGCGACGTACAGTTAATTGCCTTAGCAAAAATTTTTGCAATAGAAGTCTTACCAGTACCCCTAGTACCAGTAAAAAGGTATGCATGGCCGATACGGCCGGTTTCTATTTGGTTTACAAGCGTTTTAACTACGTGGTCTTGACCGATGACCTTATCAAACGTATCAGGACGGTATTTACGGTAAATTGCCAAATATCCCATTACCTAGCAAACTCCTTTTCAATCTTCTTTTTAGCGCGCGTAAGCGCGTTATCTACCGATTTTGCCGATTTAGATAAAATCTTAGCAATCTCGCTATAACTATATCCCTGTAAATAATATTCTATAATCGAATACTCCATCGGGCTTAATATTTTTTTAAGTTTATTATAAAACTCTATTTGTTTTTCCCTTTCGTTAAAAAGCGTTTCGGGATCGGGTGCGTCGGAGACGAAAAAATTTTCAGCCTCAGCCTCACCGTAAACGGAAGTAACGTCTAGCAAAGTATTAAGTGCCTGATGTTTTATGGCGCTGGCACTTTTTACCGCCGTTAAAATTTTGCGCTTAATACAAAGTTTTACAAAGACGTTAAAAGGCGTTTCTTTATTATAAGCGCGTATAGCGTTAAGTACGCCCAGCATGCCTTCTTGAACTAAATCTTCGACGTCGCCACCAAAGATAAAATATGAGCGCGCTATCTGTTTAACTACCCCGTTATAGCGTTTTATTAAAATTTCGGTCGCAAGAACGTCGCCACCAACCGATAGCGAAACGAGTTCCTCATCCGTTAAATCAACAAATTTATTTACCATTTCTTTGACGTAATGCTTCAAACAACACTATACCACAAGCAACCGAAGCGTTAAGCGAGTTAACCTTACCACGCATAGGTATAGTAACAATTCTATCACAGTTTTCTTTAACAAGTTTACGTATACCAAAACCCTCGCTACCGATAACTAAACATAATTTACCGGTTAGGTCTGCTTTATATAAATCTTCCCCACCGAGTTCAGCCCCAGTAACCCAAAAACCGTTATCTTTTAACTTTTCGATAGCGGTGTTTAAGTTTACCACTCTAGCAATTTTTACGTGGTTTGCGCCACCTTCCGAAATACGCATAACGGTATCATTAACTTGCGCGCTACGGCGTTCGGGTATAATAATACCGTCTACACCACCACACTCCGCAACCCTAATGATAGAACCTAAATTGTGTGGGTCGGAAATTTCATCTAAGACGATTACGATAGAATCATCTTTACTTGATGCTAATTTTATAATACTTTCTATCGAAGAATATTTATAATCGGAAACAAACGCAATAAAACCTTGATGCATGCGTTTTTCGCTTTCCTTATCTAAAACAAAACTGTCAGCAAACTGTATTTTAACGCGTCTATCACGCATTAATGCTATTATTTTTTTACTTTCGGCATCCTTTAAGCCGTTTTGTACGAGAATTTTATCGATATCAGCATCGGTTTTTAATAACTCTCTTACAGAATTTTTACCTTCAACCTTCATCAGTTACCCCATAGTTTAAAATGTAATTAAGACGATCAATCTGGTCGGTAACGTATAAGTAACCAACAACTGCTTCAAACCCCGTACTCATATTATACTCATGCACGGAAGCACTTTTTGCCCTAGTTGTTTTTTTAGCGTTTCTAGCGCGTTTATAAATGGAAAGTTCTTCCTCAGTAAGGATGGGCATGATAACGTTTATCCTATCAGCCTGTGCAGAAGCACGAACTTTTGCAACAGATAGGCGATTCATCTCACCCGTTTTATAAGTATGATTAAAAACCAAATCTTCCCTAACGTAAAGTGAATACACGGCATCGCCTAAAAACGCCAAATCAATAGGATTAAAAATATTTGCTTTATCTTTTGTAATTTTTTGGTCGATATTAAACAAACCGCACTCCCACTTATACTTTTATTATAATATAATAGCATATTTTAGGACTTTTTTCAAGAATTTATTTAAATTATTATATATTATTATAAATTAATATACTAATAAATAAAAAGCAATTTTTAGGTTAATATAAAAAACCGCCAAACGGCGGTTAATTTATTTGTAATCGTTGCAGGCGTATTCCACTATCCCGCAAAGAATATTAAAACAAAGTTCATCTTGAAAACTTTCAGTATTTAAAAGTTCGTCGTCAATAGGTGAAGTTAAAAAACCACACTCCACTATAACGGTGGGGTAATTACTACATTTAAGAAGATAATAATCCCCACTTAAAGCAGAATAATCTCTAATACCGTAAAGGTCGTTTAAATTATTTTGTATAGATATCGCCAACTTTTTAGAAATGGTGCTATCTTTATTAAAAAACACCTGCGCACCCCGTCTAGTTGACGAAGGAAAGGAGTTCATATGGATTGAAATTACTAAGTTTGGACTTTCCGACGTGATAATTTCTTTACGTTTTAATAAATCTTTTTTCTTTCTAGAAGAAGTTGCCGTACCATAAAGCCCCGCACTTGATGAACGCGTTAAAACAGCGCGCATACCAGCGTCTTCTATTTTAGTAGCAAGTTTTTTTGCAACGGTTAAATTTAGGTCGGATTCAAACACGCCCGATTTTACCCCTGTAACGCCACCGTCTATACCACCATGCCCAGCATCTATAACAACTTTAAAAGTAGTGTCGATATCTGCTTTTTGTGATAAATTTTGATATGCGCCAAGTAATGTTACTAAAGAGATAAAACAAGCCAAAAAACCCGCCAAAATAACTAAAGAACGCCTTTTTATTACAAGCATTTTTCTAACGATTTTGTGAATAACTTCCCCCTAAAAGGCTAGTTATCCACAAAAAACCTCCGTTTTTTTGTTGATAACTGTTGATAACTTACTATATTGTATTAAAAACTATTAGTTTTATAACCTTTATTATCACTTTTTACCAAGAAAACAAAAACTTACTTTTTTTAAGCCTAAAAACGAACGTTCGTAATTGTTGATAACTTGTTAATAACGGTTAATTTTATCAAAAATATTTAATCATAAATTAAGGTAACTATTTTAGCGTAAAAACCTAACTTTTTGCCACAAAAAAGCATTTTATAAAATAAAAAAGGGCGTTAAAAACGCCCATATAATTATCTATTTAATTTAAATGTTTTATCATAAAAATCAGTTACGCCAACTTCCTGCACGCGCAAAGTTATAGTTTTTGTGGTACGTAAATAATTTGCTAAATCTTTATTACAAGAAACGTCGTCAGGCACAAAAGTCCCGCAATTAGGACGAACACCACGATGAAAATCCCCACCACTAGTTAAAGCCACGTGTCCACTTAATGCGATTGGGATAACCTTATCGGAATCGGTATTATAGCTTTGGTTACAATTAATTTCTAACCCGTGTAAATAATTTAAGTCTTGCAAGTCCTGCCCATATCTAAATGGATGCGCCTGCACCATCGCCCAACCATTGGCTGTACATAAAGAAAAAAGTTCTTGTAAACTATAATTATAAAATGCCTCCATCGATAAAAAATCTTCAGGCTCTATACCATAAATTAGTAGATGGGCGTTTTCGTTATAGCTAGGTGAAACTTCTACTCCAAAAAACACCTTTACACCAAGCCTATCGCCCTCTGCTTTAGCAGATAAAAACTCGTCAACGTATTTACGGGCAAAATCAGCATAAGTTGCGCAATTATGGCTTTTTTCATACCAATGGACGTAATGGTTTACTAACACTACACCATCTAAACCTTCTTGTTTAATTTTATTAACTAGTTCTATCGGGGTGTGATTTGCACAAAAACTTATCCCACTAGAATGCGCGTGTAACTCTAAAAGCATAAACCACCATAAAAAATTGATGTTTTTATTATACTCTTTTTTAAATACTCCGTCAACTTTTTTTATAAAAAAAAGGGGCTATTTTGCCCCTACCTTTTTATTATATAATATTATTATAACGGTTGTCAATATGGTTTTTTAAAATTTTACTATTTTTAATAATTTTGTTGAAATTCATTAGTATTTTACTAGTTGTTTTGCATATTAATAAATGGCTATTTTGCCCAAAAAACACGTAAAAAAAGGGGTTTTTTGACCCTTACCTTTTTATTATAATATAAATACAACCCGATGTCAATAGGAAAACAAAAAATAAACTTTTTTAAATTTTCACTTACCCTATTGACAAACGCTTTTTTGTATTGTACAATGTAATTGAAGATAAGGTTAACGCAAATAAAAATTACGCACTACGTTAATCTAAGATAAACTAAACAAAATCGGGATGGAGTCCGATAGTTTATCCATTAAATAACCTTAAGGGGGACACTCCAATGAACAACGTAATTAATTTTATCGGAAAATAAGGAGGTACAGACCGATTAAAAGTTTTACCGCCTGCTCAAAAAAGCCTAACGCGTAAAAATTTAGATTTTTAGGATGGAAATCAGTTTTAGCCAAAACACAATAACGCAAAGGGTTGAACGCAAGCAGGCTACAACTGAATAAATAGATTTTTTTACGCCGGGATAACCGGCATTTTTGTTTTAAAATTTTTATCGGGATTTTTTATGAGATTTTTAAAAAAATTATCACTTTTAGCACTTACACTAGTTTTACTTTTGACGTCTTGTTTTGGGTTAATATCTTGTAAAGATAACGATGGGGACACCCCACCACCTACCCCAACTGAAATTAAAAACGTTATTATAATTATCGGCGACGGCATGGGTGCAAACCATATCACCGCTGGTGAATACGCTTTTAACAAGACCTTTTGTTTTAGAGAGTGGGAAACAATCGACGTAAATACCAATTCCGTTACGGCGTTGGGTGAACCTACCGTTACAACCGACTCTGCCGCAAGCGCTACGGCACTTGCTACGGGTACGCTTACTATAAACGGTTACGTTGGTAAAAACCCTGATCAGGAAGATTTGACCACAATTTTAGATATAGCAAAGCAAAAAGGCAAAAAGACTGGCATAGTTACTACGGATTATCTTGACGGCGCAACACCGGGCGGGTTTTCTGGTCATGCAGTTTCACGCACAGACGGGGCTACTATAACGCTTAGCCAAATGCAATCTAACATAGACCTATTAGTTGGCCATTATCGTGAAGATTATATACCCTACTACGGTTTAATTGCTGACAACGGCTATACCGTTTTAGATGATTTTAGTCAATTTGCTTCTAACAAAAACGCTAACAAACTTTACGGCTTAATCAATTTGGAAGGCAACGGCGGTAACGTAAAATTAAAAGAAGCAACTGATTTTGCGTTAAACTATCTTGACAACGATAACGGCTTTACCCTTATGATTGAACAAGCGCACGTGGATAAATTTTCACACAGTAATGATTTTGAAGGCGCTGTTAATATGGTAAACAGCTTAAACGACACGGTTGAAACAGTTTTATCTTGGATAGGCGATAGAAAAGACACTTTAGTTTTAATAACTGCCGACCACGAAACCGGTGGGCTTTATATTGACGCTAACGAAGATTTGTACCAAAACCAATACACTTCTACTTCTAATACAAAATTTTCATATGCTTGGACTTCTACCAACCATACGGCAAGCTTTGTTAAACTTTTCTGTTATAGTCCTATTTTAGAAGATTTAACTACCTTACCCACCTATAACGATTTAGAAGATTGCATTAAAAACGTAGACGTATTTACCTTGTCTAAAAAATACGTAGAAAACAAACTCTATGCAGAGTAATAATTTATAACAAAATAAACCAACGGTAATTTATAATATTTTGCCGTCAAAAATCAATTAGGATTTAAGAAAAAGACAATATAAAAAAGTCTTTGTCGCAAAAGTATAATTGATTAGCACCCTTGCGTTTTGACAAGTAAAATACAAAAAGGACAAGCGTTGTTATGAGGGCGCATACCCTAAGGTCTGTAACCGAATAAAACGCACGGTAATTTGCAGTATTTTGCCGTCAAAAATCAATTAGAGTTTAAGAAAAAGACAATATAAAAAGGCTATCAATTGATAGCCTTTTTTGGTTAATTTGTATTTGCGTGTAAAACCACGCTATACGTACCCTGCTATTTTAAATTATTTCTTTTCAACAAAGACTTTCTTTAACTTAGCAAATCTGGGTAAGCTGTCTTCAAGCGGTGCTTTTGCTTCGCCTTGGATAAGCGGTAAAGCATACTTAACGAAGTCGTCAGAAATATCAGTACCATCGTTGATGATCCATTCTAACGGAACGGTCTTTTCGGTATTTGCAGCGAGTTCTAATGGTAAAAGTTTATATTCGATTTCGTAGTTTTCGGTATCCTTTCTTACGTAGCAAACCATCTTATCGGTTTCGCCAGCAACTGCAGCACGAACTGCTTGCTTACCTGCTTCAAAAGTTTCTTCAACGTCGGTCTTAGATGCTAAGTGAGCGCCACATCTTTGCATTAAAGAAAGTTCTACACCACGGGTCTTGTAACCAGTCTTTTCCTTAATGATGTTTGCTAAGGTTGCACCTACGCCACCAAGTTGTGCGTGACCAAAGCTATCCCTACCAACGGATGCGCCGTATTCACAAATAAGCTTGCCGTCTTTATCGTGGATACCTTCAGATACTACAGCGATACACTTGCCGTTGTTTTTAGCGCAAACGTTTTTAACGTCGCTTACGAACTTATCTAAATCGAAATCTACTTCAGGTAAATAGATAAGGTCAGCGCCTAAACCTTTGTGGTTAGCAAGTTTAGCAGCAGCGGTTAACCAACCAGCGTTACGACCCATTGCTTCGATAATACATACCATAGGAGTATCGTATACTTTAGCATCAAGGTTGATTTCCATAATAGTGGTAGCGATATATCTAGCAGCAGAAGCGTAACCAGGACAGTGGTCTGTACCGAAAAGGTCGTTATCGATAGTTTTAGGAACGCCGATAACGTTACAATCGTAACCAGAAGTTGCTAAGAACTTAGAGATTTTGTTACAGGTATCCATAGAGTCGTTACCACCGTTATAGAAGAAGTAACGTACGTTATACTTTTTAAATACTTCTAAAATCCTCTTATAATCGGTATCGTCAACTGAAGCGTCTTTAAGTTTATATCTAACTGAACCTAAAGCAGATGACGGAGTGTATTTTAAAAGTTCAAGTTCCTTTCTGTCTTCTTTGCCGATGTCGTAAAATTCTTCATTTAATACGCCACGAATACCGTGTGCAGCGCCGTAAACAGCGGTGATAGCGTCGGTATCAAGCGCTTCTAAGAATACACCAGCAGCACTTGCGTTGATAACGGAAGTAGGACCACCGGATTGTGCGAACATCAATGCACCTTTTAAGTTTTTCATAATAGTTTCTCCTTAAATAAATATGTAAAAATTTTTTATTTTTTATTTTTTGCGTTACCATTTGGCTTCGCTTGTTTTAATTTTTAGGTTTATTTTGTAACGATTTTTTATATACGTTGTTAAAAAATAATTACTTGCTTAAGATTTGAGATGCTGCGTAAAGTTCTTCATTAAACTCTTTTTTAGCTTTGAACGCTTCATCAAACGGAACGGCAATCACCTTATTGCCCCTAATGCCGATTGCTGAAGAAACGCTGTCTTCTTTAATAATTTCTTCAACGGCTTTAACACCAAAACGCGTTGCTAAAATTCTATCAGCCATCGTGGGTGAACCACCACGTTGTACGTGACCTAAGTGAGTTATTTTAATATTAACCTGGGCGTGTTCATTTAAAAATTTA
This sequence comes from Clostridia bacterium, assembly GCA_017624285.1. GTDB lineage: Bacteria > Bacillota > Clostridia > Christensenellales > Borkfalkiaceae > UBA11475. The sequence continues at coordinate 57,024 of JAGANI010000009.1, read as the reverse complement.
ACAATCTCGTCGCGACTACCCGCACCTTCCGCTAAAACAATCATATTAGACGTTTTACCGCGAAGTTTACTTTTTACCAACTGCCTTGCAATTTGATTGAGATCAAAAGGTTTTTCTGGAATAAGTATATATTCCGCACCACCTGCAATACCTGCGTATAAAGCGATATCACCACAATGGCGACCCATAACTTCTACCAAAGAAACACGGTCGTGCGACTGCATTGTATCCCTTAAGTTGTTTATAGAACCTAAAACGGTGTTTACGGCAGTATCAAAACCTAAAGTATAATCCGTATAAGCAAGGTCGTTATCGATAGTACCGGGGATACCCATACATTTAATACCAAAGTTATCGGATAAATCTTTTGCGCCCCTAAAAGAACCGTCGCCACCAACGACGATAACGCCGTCAATACCGTACGCCTCTAAAGTATCGGCTGCTTTTGCCTGCCCCTCGATAGTAACAAACTCCGGACATCTTGCAGTTTTTAAAAACGTACCGCCTCTTTGAATAAGGTCTGATACAGAACGTGTTTTAAGTTCTTGAATCTGCCCTTTAATAAGACCGTCCCAACCACGCTCTATACCATAGACTTGTAAGCCATAGTAAAGTGCTGTCCTAACAACGGCACGAACAGCAGCGTTCATACCAGGCGCATCGCCACCACTTGTTAATATACCGATTTTCTTCATATTAAACCCCTTTGCTTACTAAAAGAAACTTATCTTAAAGCAAACCACAAATTTAACATTATATATTTTATCAAATTATAAGGAAAATTTCAAGGTTTTTAAATACATTTTTATTTAAATAAATAAAACCTTAATATTTAACCAACAATACGCTATTTTAAAAGTGCTTTACGCTTATTACGGCGCACCCTATTAACGTGGCGCTCAAAATCCCCACTAGATAGAAGTTCGGCAACCACTAGTTGAAAAAACGTTGGAACTGTGCATGAATAAAAACCTAACGTATTGTAAAACTTTGACATGAGTTTTTCCGGCAATACCATATATGCAATACGCAGCGATGGCGAAATAGTTTTACTAAAAGAGTTAACGTAGATTATATTATCGTGATCAGCAAGCGAAAATAAAGTACTTTCTTTAATAGATGAAAGCGAAAACTCCGACTCAAAATCATCTTCAACAATATAACGGTTATCTAAATTTGCCCAGCGTATATACTCATGCCGTTTAGAAGCCGACGCCGTAATACCCGTTGGAAAACTTCTGTAAGGTGTGATGTGAAGCACGCTTGCTTTAGTAGTTTTAAGTGATTCAGACGAAATACCATCTAAAAGCAACGGCAAAAACTCCGTCCTAGCACCCGCCGTTTGATAAACCTTAACTATCTTCTCGTAAGAAGGGTATTCTACACCATATAAAGCGTTTTTACCGAGTAGTTTTACTATTAAACCATATAAATACTCTGCTCCAGAACCTATGATGATTCTATCTGAATTAGTATGTATATTACGGCTTCTTGCTAAGTAATTTTTAATAGCATCTTTTAAAACTGCGCACCCCGTGTTGGGGGATTTTGCCATCATGGCTTCACCATAATCAGTAATAACCTTACGCATGGTTTTTGACATAACCGATAAGGGGAACTCCTCCGTACTATGCGAAACTGCTTCTATATCAAGATCAAACACAGGGTTTTGTTGTGCCATAAAACCATCTTCTTTTTTAAATACGACAAAGTAACCACTACGCTCTCTACTTTCGATATAGCCTTCCTCTTCTAATAATCCATAAGCATGCTCTACCGTAATAGTGCTGACGGATAAATCTTCCGACAAAACACGCTTTGATGGTAATTTACTGCCTGTTTTATATTCACCTTTAATTATTTGAGAACGCAAATTATAATAAATATCTAAATATTTTGGTTTAAAATTTTGGTTTTTACTCGTCATCTGGTTATATAAAATTGTTTCCTTTTGATTATTTTAATATAGTCAAAAATATTATATACTATACTCAAATAAAAATCAATCGTTTTTTTAAGGAGTTTTTATGACTAATAAAAAAGTATTAACTGTGCAAGATATTTCTTGCTACGGACAATGTTCTTTAACGGTAGCGTTGCCGATAATTTCTGCCTGTGGGGTGGAAACATGCATATTACCCTCGGCAGTACTATCTACACACACAGGTGGTTTTAAAGGTTTTACTTTTAGAGATTTAACTCAAGATATGCCTGCAATAATCAACCATTGGAAGAGTGAAAATATCAAGTTTGACGCCATTTACACCGGCTATTTAGGCAGTATTGAGCAAGTTGGTATTGTTAAAAATATCTTAAGCGATATGGGTAAACAAGATAGCGTAAAAATAGTTGACCCTGCTTTTGCCGACCACGGTAAGCTTTACTCTATATTTAATTTAGACTACGTAAACACCTTAAAGACGCTTATACCTAACGCTGATATCTTGCTACCTAACGTTAGTGAGGCTTCGTTTTTAACTGGGTTAGAATATAAAGAGATTTATGATGAAGATTACATTTTATCCCTATTTAAAGCATTAAAATCTTTAGGCGCAAAAACAATAGTTATGACAGGTGTAGGATATAAACAAGGGTATACGGGTGTTGCCGTTTATCAAAACGATACCGTTAGTTATTACGAGCATAATAAGTTAGAAAAAAGCTGCCACGGTACTGGCGATATATATGCATCAGCCTTTACGGGCGCGTTACTTAACGGTAAAACCGTATTTGACTCTGCTAAAATTGCAGCAGATTACACCGTACGTTGTATGATTAATACGATAGATGATAGCACCCATTGGTACGGTGCTAAGTTTGAAACTGCCCTACCCTACTTAATGCAATTACTTGATATTAAATAACCAAAAAAATAAAAAAGCGTGCCTAATAACTAGGCACGCTTTTAATTTGCTTAAAATTAATTCTCTTTGATTTTTATATTACTTATATCGCTTTCTATTTGCTTATGCTTAAAAACGTGATATTTAAAGATTGAGGTTATATTAGCGCAAAATTCAAACGAATACGATAAAATGGTAAATATCGGCGCTTTTGTAATAATAAAGTAAGTAACTGATAAGAAAGTGGGCAAAATCATACCAAACCTTACAGACTTTAAGTCCCTAATCCTAAACACAAACGCATAGCATATAAACCCAACTAAACATAAAACATCAACAAGTCTTGCATCTTTTAGTATCCATAAATCTATAATAAAATAACTTGCTATTGATAACCCTGCAAAAACAAATGACCAAAAAATTGGGGCTACGACCCCCTTTTTTTCGTACGCATAAAAAGTAACCGTACGCGCAAGCGCTATAACTAAACCTACTGCCGAAAAATACTGTAGCGATAAAAACTGCGATGATATTAAAAATATTATACAGATAAATTGTAAAAATAAATATAATTCCTTCTTTTTGACAAAATAGGAACTACAAGCGCAGACCATAGCAATAAAACTTGTTATTAGCGCTAAAATATATAACATTGTATTCTCCTAAAAAAACACTCTGGGTAAAATTATAGCACCAAATAACCCATTTTGCAAACGATTGTTTTATTTATATAAAAATCTTTTGTTATACAAAAAAGGCTGGTATTTTGCCAGCCTTTTAAATTTATTTTACTAGTGAGACTTTCTTAAAAAAAAGATAATGTCTTTTTCGGGTAGATAGCCAAGCAGTTCGGTTATAAGCCCCTCACAATGGCGAACTTTAACACCCTTTAAGTTAAACTTTTGACCGTTTTTGCTTATAATAACGGGGATATCGCCAGGGTAACTTTCTAAAATATCAATAATCTCGTCTTGATTTTTAACAGCCTTATCGATAATAATACCTAAAATCTCCTGCTCGTTAGAAGTTTGAACTTCCGTCACGTTAGCTTCCATTTCAGAAACCTTATCGGCATTTATAGTTACAGAATTATCCTTTATGTGTATACGACCTGAAATTTCCACAATAGTATCTTCTATAGCGAAAGACTTAACTTCTTCATACACTCTTGGAAATAACGTACACTCTATAGGGCCGTAAAGATCTTCAACCGTGATAAAGCCCATAGTTGTATTGCTACGTGTAACGATTTTATCTTTTGCGGTAATAATACCACCAAACTTAACCCTGTCGCCCTCTTTAAGTTCGGTAAAAGTTTTGTTGCCGTCCTCATCCTCGTCGTAATAGTCTAAAAGCCTTGTGGTAAAAGTGTAGCCTTCAAATTGCTTTTTAAAATCTGATAACGGATGTCCCGTAATATATACGCCTACGACTTCCTTTTCCTTTTGAAGTTTAAATTTAGAGTCGTACTCCACTATATCTGGATAATCGATTTTTAAGAAATTATCTTCTTTAATAACTGTGCCAAAAAGCGAAAGTTGCGCGCTGTTTTTACGTTTATTTGCCTCAATTACCTTATCTAAAAAGCCTGCGTAAACCGCAATAAGCTGGGAACGGGGTCTGTTAAAGCAATCAAAAGCGCCTGCGTAGATTAAATTTTCAATCATGCGCTTATTCATGCCAAAATCCGCGCAGCGTGAAATAAAATCTTCAAACGAAGCATACTTGCCGTTTTCCCTACGCTCTTTAACGATAAGCTCGATAACGTTATAACCTATGTTTTTAAGCGACACTAAACCGATACGGATACCGTCCCCCTCGGTTTTATAAAACTCGTCCGATAAATTAATATCAGGTTGAAGCACGGGCGTGCCGATTGATTTAAGATAGGTTAAGTATTTACGAATTTCTTCACTCTTATCAATGCGGTTGTTTAAGATTGAAGTTAAAAATTGGTTGGGATAATACTTTTTTAAATATGCCGTTTGGTACGCTAATACCGCATATGCGGCAGCGTGCGACTTGTTAAAAGCATATCTTGCAAATGGTTTCATATCGTCGTAAATTTTGATGGCAATATTTTCAGGCACACCCCTTTTGATAGCGCCGTCTACTGGTAAACCAGTTGCATCGTTAATACCACCGTAAACGAAAATTTCCTTTTGTTGCTCCATAATCTCGACCTTCTTTTTACCCATCGCTTTTCTAACGACGTCGGCGTGGCCGAGCGAGAACCCACCTAAACTTTGACAAATTTGCATAACTTGTTCTTGATAAACAAGTACGCCGTAACTGTTTTTAAGTATAGGCTCCATTAAAGCGTGTTCGTACGTAACGGATTCGGGATTATGTTTGTTTTTAATATATTGTGGGATAGAATCCATCGGCCCCGGACGATACAACGATATACCTGCGATGATATCTTCAAACGTGGTCGGTTTAAGTTCCCTCATAAACTTTTTCATACCGGGACTTTCAAGTTGGAACACAGCGTCGGTTTCACCCGAACCGATTAAGTCGTAAGCACCGGCGTCTTCATAACCGATTTCGTGGAAGTCTAAATCTATACCAAAATCTTCCTTTACGTATTTACACGCCATCTGCACGTCGGTTAAGGTACGTAAACCCAAAAAGTCCATCTTAAGCATACCTAACGCTTCGACTTCTATCATATCAAATTGCGTGGTTATATCATCACCGTTACGCTGCAGGGGAACGTTTTCCATAATAGGTTTTTCACAAATAACAACGCCCGCAGCATGCATAGAGGTGTTACGTGGCAAACCTTCCACCTTGATTGCCATATCCATAATCTTTTTTAAGGTGGGATCGGAATTATAAAGCTCGATAAGTTCTGGCACACCTACGTTAACGCCGTCTTTGGCTAAATCCAACCCCAAAGATTGCCTAATTGTAGACTTACCGTCCATAAGCTTAGTCATTTTATCGGAATCGGCGTAAGGTATCTTATACACCCTTGCAACGTCCTTAATAGCCGCTTTGGATGCAAGCGTACCAAAGGTTACGATTTGCGCTACCCTTTCCGAACCGTATTTATTACGAACGTATTCAACAACTTCACCACGTCTTGCATCGGAAATATCTACGTCGAAGTCGGGCATACTGACACGCTCACGATTTAAAAATCTTTCAAAAATTAAGTTATACTGCAAAGGCTCTACGTCGGTAATACCGATAGCGTAAGCAACTATACTACCTACGCCCGAACCACGCCCTGCGCCTACGGGGATATCTACACTACGCGCATAGTTGATAAAATCCCACACGATAAGATAATAGTCGCAAAAGCCCATCGAGCTAATTACGTCGAACTCGTAATCAAATCTATCACGTATTTCTTGGGTAATTACTTTGTATCTACGCTTTAAGCCTTCTTCACCCAAACGTTTTAAATAGTCGTACGGGGTTGAACCATCGTCGGGTACGTATTTTGGTATTAAAGAGTTATCCCTGATAGGATCACCCTTTTTGGTCAATGCAAAAACCTCTTCCGTTACCTTATCTGCAATTTTCACAGTGTTTTCAATCGCTTCAGGCAAGTAGGAAAAAACCTCCTTCATTTCCTCTGGAGATTTAAGGTAGTTTTCGCTAGTTTCCATACGAAGCCTATTAGGGTCGTCTATAGTGGTTTTCATACTGATGCACATAACGACGTCTTGCATTTCGGCATCATCGCGCTCTAAATAGTGAACGTCGTTAGTGGCAACTAAAGGTATGCCTGTTTCCTTACTTAAACGAATAAGTTCGGGATTGATACGCTTTTGGTCGATGATATCTTGGTCTTGGATTTCAAGATAAAAATCGTCTTTAAAAATACCTTGTAGCATCAAAGCAGTTTCTTTAGCGCCCTCGTAATCGTTTTGCAAAAGTCTTTTTGCAACCCTACCTGCTAAACAAGCGGATAAACATATTAAGCCCTCGCTATGCTTAGCAAGGGTTTTATAATCTACCCTAGGTTTATAGTGAAAACCATCTACGTAAGCGATTGAATCTAACTTGATTAAATTTTTATAACCTTCCTTATTTTTACAAAGTAAAATTAAGTGGTCGTAGTTTGGTTTACCTTGCTTTACGGTGTAATCGTCGCAAAGATACATTTCGCACCCGATAATGTATTTAATACCTGCTTTTTTGGCTTCTTCAGCAAAGTAAAGCGTACCGAACATATTTCCGTGGTCGGTAATGGCAACGGTGTCCATACCCTTATCCTTACAAGCTTTAAATAACTTGTCTATACGGGTTGCACCGTCTAATAAACTGTATTCGGTATGAAGATGTAAGTGTACAAAATCCGACATAGTTTTTCCTTTGAATATCCTTATATACCCACAAACGGGGTACGTGTTTAAATTACTTTAATTCTTCTGCAATAGCTAATATTTTACGAAGCCTGTGGTTTAAACAGCTTTTTGTAACCTGAAGTTTTTCAGCAAGTTCGCTTAAAGTGTCATCGGGGTTTTCCTTACGGGCGATTGCCGTTTTATAAACCTCTTCAGGGAGTTCGTTTAAGCCGATAGTTTGTTCTATTAGGCGTATTGCATCCAGATGCTTTTCGTACGCCAAAACTTGCTTAGTTACGTTGGCAATATCGCAATTTTTTTGGCGATTGATGTTGTTTTTAAGTTGCTTTTCGACAACGGTATCGGTTATTTTTAAAACCGCTTTAGGCGCGTTTACTAACGCTAAAAAGTCTGAAATTTCTTCCGCACTTTTTATATAAACAACAGTACTTTTACGACGCGTTATGGTTTTTGCAAAAATGCCAAACCTTGCCAAATACCCTGCAAAATCTGATGCGGGTACTTTATGCGTAAAGACTACTTCTAAATGATACCCCGTTGAAGTATCAGGATCGGGCAACGTACAATGCCCAGACCCTATAAACATACCTTTAATAAACGCCTTAATACAGCACTCTTTATCTAAAAGTTCTTTATTACTTTTAAGTCTTAGCTCAAAATCACCAGTATCGTCGTAAGCCAAAATACCTAGATCGAATAATATTGAAACGGCGTCTTCCCCCACGCACTCTAAAGAAAATCTATCTTTTTTGTTTAACCTATCGGGGTAGACGTAAGTTTCACCCGATACGTAGGAGTATTGCTCCTTAAAAAGCCTAACCGCATAACCCAAAGCAGGCTCGATATCGGTAGAACACTCAAACCCATAACTATTGCCAACCTTAATAATGCTACCCGTCGAACGAATAAACCCTGCTAAAAAAGCCTTTTTACAGCAAGGGTGGTTTACGCCTTTATCTATGATTTCTTTTTTAATTTTTGCAGAAAAATTCATATACGTACCTAAAAATTTTTTACGTTAATAGTTTGAAGTAACGCCTTCCTTAAAAGCTTTGAACCTAAAAGAAGGTGTTTTGCCGTCGATATTTTGAATCCTATCAAGCGGAAAAGATTTATCTAAAATTAATTTTTGTACTAAAGATACTTCCCCAACCCTTGACGGAGTGTGCGCATCTGAACTAATAATAAATTTAACGTCCGTACTTAAAACGTCGTCGATATCTTTATCGGATAAATGGGTCTTTTTAGCATTTAACTCTAAATAAACGCCGTAATCCGCGCAAGCTTTTGCAACTTCCTTAGCGTCGGAAAAACAGCAAAAGTTTAAGTGTGTTAACACGTCTATCGGGCTATTTTTAATTGTGTTTATATATGCCTTAGTGGTTTCTTTAACCACCCATTTTACAGGTTTAACATTAAATAAATCGGTTGTAAAATTAGGTAAAAACAGGTTGAAAAAATTACCACCCCTATATACAACAAACTTGTGTATACCTGCTAAAAAAATATCAAAATCGTCATAAAGTTTAGTGGGTAAATCGCATAAGCCTTTATCGGAAATTATATTTGACTCTATGCCCCTTAAAACTTTAACGCCGTATTCTTTACTAGCAAGGAAACAATCGTTAGAAAGCTTATCAACGTTACGTTTTTTTAGCCCAAACGCCGGGTGTGAAAACCCGTGGTCGGTTATACCTAATTCAGTTAACCCAACGTTTTTTGCCTGTTTAGCGTTATCGCTAACCGTACCTTTGCCGTGGCTATAAATCGTATGGGTGTGATAATCTGCTGTAAGAATCATCAAAATCTCCTAAAAAAATAACTTCTTCTTCTAAAGAAATATTAAACTTATCTTTAACGGTAGTTTTAATAAAGCGAATAAGCTCGTATACCGACGTTGCCGTAGCGCTTGCGTCAGCAATAATAAAGTTGGCGTGTTTATCTGAAACCCTTGCCCCGCCGATACACTTGCCTTTTAAGTTGCACCTATCGATAATCTCCCCAGCAAAACAACCGTCTGGGTTTTTAAAAACGCTACCGCAAGAATTGCCTTTTGGTTGCGATAAGCGTTTAATTAAATAATTTTTGATATTATCTGAAACGATTTTTGGACTGGTTTTAGTAAGTTTAAAACTAGCCGAAATTACAGTATCGGTATTTTTTATAGGGGACGTACGATAACCAAAACTATTTTTATTAGGCACAAACTGACGAAGTTGACCGTTGCTAAAAACAGATAAAGACGCTAAGTTATCCGAAATCGTATGTGAAAACGCGCCCCCGTTAAGGCATATAAGTCCACCAAGTGATGCAGGTATGCCTGCTAAAAACTCTAACCCAGATAATCCGTTTTGTACTGATGCTGATAAAATTTTACCAACGGAAGCACCTGCTAAGGCATATAAAGTATTACCATCGACTACCACGCTTGATAAATTTTTTGTTGAAAGTAACACACCGCGAACGCCTTTATCGGAAACTAATAATTTACTGCCTTTACCAATAGTGCGATAAGGGGTATTATTATAATAAAAAATTTTAAGTACTGATAAAAAATCTTCTTCCGAATACGGGGAAACGATACAATCTGCCTGACCACCAACGCGATAGGTTGTAAAATCCCTAGCGGGTACGTTTAATAAAACCGATGCAAAGCGGGAAAAATCACTCACTATTAATACTCCTATATATTTTACTATAATTAATGAAATTTTTCAAGACTAATCAACGAGTTTTTAATTTTAAATTTATCTTGACCGCCCATAATAAACGCTTTTTGTGATAAATCTTTAAAAATAGCGTAATCATCACCAATATTTACATATAAAGTGGTATCTGGAAAGGCGGTTTCTGCTAAATGATAATAATCTTCAAGATAAACGTTATCAAAATAAGGAGAGAACATCGCAATACTTGTTAATTTTTTTTGGACATCTTCACTAACCAAATAATTTATAAAAGCGACGGAAAGCTCGACGTTAGCTTTATCAGTTGACGTAATACAAATATACTGGTATAAATCAGAATACAATTTTAATGGAATAATACCAAACTCTACACCACTTTTATAAAGCCTAAATAAATCCCTTTGCGTGCCTACTAAAACTGCATTGTCTTTTTGTAGAAATTCTACGTAAGCAAGCTTATCTTCTAGTAAAGAGAAAGTATTTGCTTTAATATCCGATAATACCAAAGGGGTAAACGGAGACGTATAGTTGCTTAAAGATATTATTAAATTATCATAAACAGTGGGTAACGTACCCTCTGATTTTATATTTTTATCAAAAATAAAGTACCCGCCCCTTGCCCAAGGAATAGAAAAAGTTTTACCATTTATATTGCCTGATGGAAAGGTTAAATTTGCATCAAAGCAAACTTGATTTTCTACCTTTACGCCAACCCCAAAAGATACCATATCGGGGACTTTTCCTTTATCTATCCTATCTTTATATCCATCAACGGTTAAATTTACTACGTTAACCAAAATACCACTATTAATTTTTTCGAACCCGTAAGCAACTTTAAGTAAAAACTGTTGCCGTGACCCCGTACCTCCTGGAAAGGTATCTACGTGATAAAGATTAAGTATTTTTACTTCACTTTTACGCTCTATTAAAACTAAGTCGCTTTGCAGCTTTTTACTAGAAATTATTACTCCAAATACCGAAACGCTTATAAATATTGCCGTAAAAATTAACCTTAAAAACTTCATATCCCTATATTATATTCAACTAAACTAACTTTTAAGATAGTTTTAGTTTTTTTGTAATAAAAAAACACCGCAAAAAGCGGTGTTTTTACCCCGTTAGGGGACTAATTACTATTTATATATCTTTTTAGTTTTATCTTCCATAACTAATTTAGCAAAGATATCGTCTTTAGATAACACGCCTAAATCACCTTGGAAACGGCTTCTTACGGAGATAGTGTTGTTTTCCAACTCCTTATCGCCTAAAATAAACATATACGGAACTTTTGAAAGTTGCGCTTCTCTAATTTTGTAGCCGATTTTTTCGTTTCTAACGTCGACTTCAGCCCTGATGCCTAAATCAGAAAGTTCTTTTGCTAAGGATTTAGCGTAATCGGCAGTTCTATCGGTAACGCTTAAAAGTTTAACCTGCGTTGGCGCAAGCCATAACGGAAGCGCGCCAGCGTACTTTTCAATTAAAAGCGCGAGCGTCCTTTGATAGCAACCAATACTAGTCCTATGGATAACGTAGGGGTACTTCTTTTCGCCATCGGCATCGGTATAAACCATATTGAACCTTTTTGCCAACTGGAAGTCGATTTGTATTGTAATTAAAGTATCTTCTTTGCCATGCACGTTTTTAACTTGAATATCAAGTTTAGGTCCATAGAAAGCAGCTTCGCCATCAGACTCAGTATACTTAACACCTAAATCGTCTAAAATGGTACGCATAGTGGATTGAACGGCTTCCCACTCTTTAACAGTACCTATGTACTTTTTCTTGTTGTTTTTATCCCACTTGCTAAATCTGTAAGTTACGTCCTCATCAAGACCAACTGCTTTTAACATAAAGATTGCTAAATCTAAACAACCTTTAAATTCCTCTTCCAACTGGTCGGGACGGCAAGCTAAATGCCCTTCCGAAATAGTAAACTGCCTTACCCTGATTAAACCGTGCATTTCGCCACTATCTTCGTTTCTAAATAGGGTTGAAGTTTCGTTTAATCTAACAGGTAAATCTTTATAACTTTTAGGTCTATTTAAGTATGATTGAAATTGGAAAGGACAAGTCATCGGACGAAGTGCAAAAACCTCTTTATCCTTCTTCTCGTCGCCCAAGACGAACATACCTTCTTTATAATGATCCCAATGGCCTGAAATTTTATAAAAATCGCTCTTAGCCATAAGTGGCGTCATTGTCAATTGATAACCACGTTTTTCTTCCTCGTCTTCAACGAAACGTTGCAAGATTTGTATAACCTTTGCGCCTTTAGGCAACATACAAGGTAAACCTTGACCGATTTCATCAACGGTAGTAAAATACTCTAAATCCCTACCTAACTTATTGTGGTCGCGTTGCTTAGCTTCTTCTAAACGTTTAAGATAATCTTCTAACGCCGTTTTATTTTCGAAAGCCGTACCGTAAATACGGGTAAGCATCTTGTTTTCGGATTTGCCTTTCCAGTAAGCGCCCGTGATTGCGGTGAGCTTAAACGCCTTTATCTTGCCGGTTGATGGAAGATGAGGCCCTCTGCAAAGATCGATAAAGTTGCCTTGCTTATAGAAAGAAATTTCTTCCCCATCAGGGATTTCTTCAATAAGTTGAACTTTATACGGCTCGGAAAAGTTCTTCATAAGTTTAACGGCTTCTTTTTTTGTTAAAGTAAACCTTTCTATAGGAAAATCTGCTTTGATGATATCTTGCATTTCCTTTTCAATCTTTTTAAGGTCTTCTAAAACGATGGGGGTAGTAAACTCCACGTCGTAATAAAAACCGTTTTCGATAGTCGGGCCGATTGCAAGCTTGCTGGTTGGATAAACGGCTTTAATTGCTTGCGCAAGCACGTGTGAAACGGTATGACGATAAACGTTTAACCCCTCGGCATCTTTTAAAGTGATAACTGTAAAATCACAATCCTTATCAATAACGGTTGAGGTATCGACAAGTTCCCCATTAACAGAAACTGCTACCGCTGCCCTTAAAAGACCTTCTGAAATATTTTTAATAATCTCAGACGCTTTAATTGGGCTATCGTACTCCACCTTAGAACCGTCTTTAAGTGTAATAGCGAACATAACTTACTCCTTAGTATAACAATTAGGGGTAAAAAAAGCCCTTAAATTCAGGAAAGAATTTAAGGACGAATTTATCCTTAACAATTTATTTAAAAACGCATAATTATAGTACAACTATAAATGGGTTTTGTCAAGCAAAAAGCAATTTTAATTTTACCTAAAAAACGGCAAAAAACGCTTGCAACAGTTAAAAACATAAGCAAGCGCCAAGCGTTATTACTATTTAAAAATTATTTTTGAACCAAATAATTCTTTAATGATTTTTTCCTCTTTACCGTTAATAGATGACCTAAGTTCGATTTCACCGGGCATTGAAAGGATAATTTCGCTAATTAAATCGTAATCCTTATCGCCAAATAAAAGTTTAGAACGTAGCCTTTGACGGTAATGCGCATCGTAAACTTTGCCGTTTTCGATATAAATTTTATCGCTTTTATCTAAAATCAAATAATTTATAAAATCCCGTAGTTTTAGATAATCAAAATTACTTGGCATAAACGAAGCGACTTCCTCCCACTTGTTTTTAAGTAGTTTAAGTTTAAAATTAAACACACCGTCTATCGCAGGGCTATCAATGCCTTTAAGTTTACTTAAAACGTAGCGCTTATCGTCGACGTAATCCGCCCCGATTATTGCCGTTAGTAAAAAGTTAACCTCTTCCTTTTTTAACCCTTTTGGGGTAAGCAATGGAGAAATAAACGCATACTTGTAACCGATAGAAATTATATCGGCAATCTTATCGTGGACTTCACTTAAAATAAGCGGATAATAAAAATCTTCGCAATCAATATTTAAATTTGCCCTAACGCCGTCTGCAACAAAACCAACTTTAGTATCCGTTTGACGGAATACTTCGCTTAAAGTGTTTTGTATATATAAAAGATATTTTGATAAATGTTCTCTGTCAGAAACTTCAATCCTAACCATATTGTATATTGTGCGCTTAAACTCCTTTTTTATTTATGATAAGTTTACGTTTTTTTGTTTTGCGATATATCCATTTAGCTACTTCTGACACCAGCACTATTGAAAGAGCCGTCAGCACTACCTTAAACCAACTTTTTACAGATAAGGGACTTATGCCGAATAAAGTGTGGAAAAACGTTACGATTAAAAAATGCAATAAAAACGTAAGCGCAAAAGTTATAAGCATAACTTTGTTTTTTGTAAAGTCTTTAAAAATACTTTCGGCGTTAAGCTTACGCGCATTAAACGCGTTAAACATTTGAAAAAGTATAAAAAGCGTAAACGTCGCAGATAAAACCTCACCCCGTTCCACCATTAAAAAGTTAAAATGGTACTCTAGTAAAGTTACTGCCGATATAAATAAGCCACTAAAAGCTATGCGTAAAAAAGTGGCTTTTTTGACGATGCTTTCACTTCTTTTGACAGGTTTACTATCCATAACGCTTAAAACAGGGGGTTCTAAACCCAAAGTTAGCGCAGGAGGTCCGTCCATAATTACGTTAATCCAAAGCAATTGCAAGGTATTAAATGGCGCATCCAGCCCAAACAACATTGACGAAACGATAAATAATAACGCCGAAAAGTTTACCGATAATTGAAATAAAATAAACCTTTGTAAATTTAAATAGACGTTTCTACCAAATTTAATTGCAGTTATTATCGTAGAAAAACTATCGTCTAATAAAATTGTATCGGCGGTTTCTTTGCTAAGTTCCGCACCGGCAATACCCATGGCGATACCGATATCCGCATGTTTTATTGCAGGCGCGTCGTTAATGCCATCACCTGTTACGGCAACGACTTCGCCACTATTTTTTAACGCCTTAACCACCTTTAGCTTGGTGGACGGGGTGCTTCTTGCGATTACTTTTACCTTTTTTAGCGTTTTAATTAAATCTGCTTCAGATAGACGCTCTATATCGCTAGAAAGCAAAGCCCCGTCGTCAGTATCTATAATATTAAGTTCCTTAGCGACAGCGGTTGCAGTTAAAATATTATCACCCGTAAGCATTATTACGTCTATACCCGCCTTTTTTGCTTGTTTTACGGCAATAAGCGCATCTTTACGGATAGAATCTGCAATTATGGCAAAACCGTCAAACACAGCTAAAGCGTCGTCAGATTCAGTAAGCAAATCAACGTGGGCAAAACATAATACTCGTTTGGCGTCTTTTTGATACTCATCAAGCCCCGATAGCAAGCGCTTAACTTCTAACGGAGTTAAATCACACATATTTAGCACTACTTCTGGAGCGCCTTTTATAAATTTACGCACCCCGTCGCCGTATTTAACGAAAGTTTCCATCTTTTTTTCAGTTGAATTAAACGGTACGGTTTTAACTATTTTTGCATTATCCCTTGCCTTTTGATAATCGTTGCCCGTGGCTTTATTGTAAGCTTTAAGTAAAGCTACTTCGCTTTGACTGCCGATAAATTTTTCTTTAGGCTTAAACATATCGGTAACCACCGCGGTTGAATTTATACAAAAGTTATCGTACAATACTTGTTTTTTGATTTTTTCAGGCACGTCGCAATAGTTTGATAAACAAATTTTGATAACCTTCATTTTGTTTTCAGTAAGCGTACCTGTTTTATCTGAACAAATTACGCTTACAGCGCCCATAGTTTCGGTAGCGATAAGTTTTTTTATTAAGGCGTTTTCTTTAGCAAGTTTAATCATATTTAGCGCCAAAGATACGGCTACTATAGACGGTAAACCTTCTGGTACGGCGGCAACTATTAAAACTATTGCCGAAATAAATGCATTTTGTAAGTTATAAAAGGTAAAACTGCCAGAAACTGCTAACCTTATTACGTTAAATATAAAAATAATACAAGAAACAACTACGCCCGTAACGGAAACGGTTTTACTTAATTTATTTAACTTTTGCTCTAGTGGTGATGGAACGTCTTTTTTATCGCCTAATTCTTTAGCGACTTTGCCGATTTCAGTTAAAACACCGACCCCCGTTACCACGTATTTACCAGACCCTGCAGTTACAAACGTGCCTGAATAAACCATATTTACCCTATCTGCCAAATGGGTATCTTTATCTAAAATAACGTCTGCGTTCTTTTTAGCAGGGACGCTTTCACCCGTTAAAGCGGATTCGTCAACGGATAAAGAAGAACTTTCTATAAGCCTACCGTCGGCAATAATTTTATCGCCGGAGAATAAAAAAATGATGTCGCCAACTAAAACGTCTTCTTGATTAATAATTTTTATTTCACCATTACGTAACGTTTTTACTAGTACAGATTTATTGAGTTTACAAAGGGCGTTAAATGCTTTTTTTGAACTGCCTTCCATAAAAAGCGTTATGATTACCGATAGCGATATTGCCATAACTATCCCAACAAATTCAAAAAAATCCCCTTCGCCAGTCTTGAAAAAACGACCTAAATTTACCCCTAAAGTAACTAGCGCCGATAATACTAAAATTAGCACCATAGGCTCACTTAATGCGGAAATTAACCTTTTAAAAAAGGGCTTATCCTTAGGGCGTGAAATTATATTTTTACCATATAAAGACGCATTTTTATTAATAAGTGCATCGCTTAAACCGTTAGATGTAGACAATTTACTTACGACTTCTATGTATGGTTGATCGTATCCGTGCATAAAACCCTCCTGTAGTTACAATAAAAAATATGCCGTAAGATTTTAGATTATGTATTGATTTTAAAAAGCGAATATGTTAAAATATATTTAGAAAAAGTTTTTCTATTAAGGAGTATAATTATGAGTAATAAAGTATACGAAGTAGATATTTGCGGTTATAACGCTAAGTTGCCCATCTTACCGTTGCCAAGTGGTATCAATATTGCGTTTTTTAACTTACACGGCGACCAAAAACTTACCGAGCATTGTGGTAAAAGCCTAGCCCCGCTTTTATCAGATTGTGAAGTTTTAATTACGGCGGAATCTAAAGGTTTACAACTTTGCCACGTTACCGCTAGGGAACTTGGTATGCCCTACTACGCCGTTGCAAGAAAAAGTAAAAAACTTTATATGCAAGACGGTATAGAAATTACTATTAAAGAATCTATCACAACCGGCGCGATACAAAAATTATACTTATCTAAACACGACGTTGATTTAATTAAAGGCAAAAAAGTAGGTATTGTTGACGACGTTGTTTCAACAGGCGCATCATTATCCGGTTTAGAGGATTTAGTGCAAAAAGCAGGCGGGCACGTACACAAGAAAGCCTTTGTTTTGGCAGAAGGCGACGCACAGTACCGTAAAGACGTTATCTTTTTAGCAACTATCCCGATTTTATAAAAAATTGCATCAAAAAACCCCGTTACTGCCGTAACGGGGTATTTTATTTTATATTTTATAATTTAAATTGAAGTTCTAACACGCTATCAACTAGATTTTTTGCACCGTTAGAAATTAAAAACTCCCTAGACCTAAAGCCCCAAGTAACAGATATACAATCTATTTTAGCATTTAGCGCCGTATTGATATCGGTATCGGCGTCGCCTACAAAGACGCAAGCGCTTTTATCCACACCCAAAGTTTTAATGGCTAAATCACACATATAAGGGTCAGGCTTAACTGGGCAACCGTGTTCACCAACGACGTAATCGATTAAGCCACCAAAAAACGTTTCGATTAATATTTTAGATGCTAAATCATACTTATTAGAAACCACTGCCGTCTTAACACCGTTTTTGTTTAAATCAGTTAAAAGGTCAACGATACCGTCGTAAGGAAGGGTTTTATCGGTAAGATGCTCTCTATAAAACTCTCTAAAATCGCCCCTGATTTTTAGCAAGACGTCTTCAGGTGCGTTAGTTGCCGTTTTTATTAAATTGGGGATACCGTGCCCCACCATTTGCACTACCCTTTCTGTAGAATAGGTTGGATAACCGTTTTTATTTAACGCGTAGTTTAACGCTTCAGCCAAATCGAAAGAAGTGTTAAGCAAAGTGCCGTCTAAATCAAATAATACTGCTTTATACTTATACATACCTCACCTATTTTTAAATTCACCACGATATTTAGCAGGTGTAATACCGTTGTACTTTTTAAATATTTTTGTAAAGTGGCTAAGACTATCATACCCCGCCATTTTTGCTATTTTACTAATTGATAAATTTGTATCAGTTAAAAGGCGCGTACCGTAATTTACTTTTGCCTTTAAGAAAAAATTTGCCAACGTCTCCCCAGTATATTTTTTAAATAATTTTGAAAGGTGTGAATAACTAAACCCTGTAGTTTCAGCCAAAACGGTAACGTTGCTTGAAATTATATCTGGTTTATAGATGTTTTTGATAATTTTTGTATACCAAAAAGGAACGTCGTCTTTTTCGCGTACGGATTTATCATAAACCATACCAGTTATAAAAGAACAAAGCATACGATAAATGCTTTCCGCACGGCTATTTTGCCTAGTATCAAAAAGTGATATCATATAACGGGCGCGTTCTAGTATATAATCCCTAACGCCATCAGGCACTTTAATTACTACTGGGGCTTTTGTTTTTACGTAGTAAGAATACATCTCTTTTGAATAAAAACCGCAAACTTCTTCAGCAAAAGAGTTATTCATATAAATATCTAGATGATAATAATCATCAGTTTCAGGTAAAATATTGTGGAAGGTTTCAGACGGCATAAATAAAATATCGCCTGTCGACAATATAAACTCTTCTTCCCCAACGACGTGTTTTGCTTTACCCGATACAACCGTGCAAATTTCAAAATACGCGTGCCTATGCATTTTTTTAAGATAGTTAACAATCTCTTTACAATAATTATTTGCGCGTAATGCGTACTCTATCTTCATACAATCCTTCCGTTTGCTTTTTTATAAGTTTAGTATATAAATTTTGTTTTGTAAAGTGTTTAACGATTTTTTATTATTTTAATAATAAATATCACTATTATTTTGCGATAATATATTATTTTAAAAACCTATCACACATATACCTATTAAGACGGAGGGTTGTATGATAGAGTTTATTTCATTAATACTAGGCAAAATTTTATTTTTTACAGGCTCGGTTTTATCGGGTAATTCATTTAAAAAACCGTTATCCGAGGAAGAGGAAAAACTGCTTTTAATAAAAGCGCGTCGGGGTGACGTATCAGCCAAAACCACACTTGTTGAACACAATATGCGTCTAGTTGCGCACATAGTAAAAAAATATAAAGGTAGTGCTGAAACAGACGATTTAATTTCGGTTGGAAGCATGGGTTTAGCAAAGGCGATAAACACCTTTGATTACGAAAAAGGAGCAAGGCTTGCCACGTTTGCTTCACGCTGTATAGAAAATGAAATTTTAATGCTACTTAGGGCAAACAAAAAGCATAAAGTTGTGGTTTCGCTCTACGACGACGTAGGTACGGATAAGGACGGAAACACTTTAAAAATAGTTGATACTTTAACCGAGGATGAAGACGTCGTATTTAAAAACGCCAACGATAAGATACTTCGCGATACGTTAATTAAAAAAATGCAAGAAGTATTAACAAAAAGAGAGTTTATAGTTATAGTAATGCGTTACGGTATAGGCACTGGCGAGTGTTACGCACAAAGAGAAGTTGCTTCATTTTTAAAAATATCGCGCTCGTATATATCTCGCATAGAAAAAAAGGCGTTAGAAAAATTACGCACAGTTATTGACCCGAAAGATTTTTTAACTTAAAAAGTATTTTGTTTTAATAATTTAAAACAAGTATACACTTGAAATCAGTGCTTATTTGTGATACAATAAAATTAGAAATTTTACGGAGTAGTTATGAATAACGTTTTAGCCGTCGTGGCAATCGTAGTAAAAAATATAAATTCTGCCGAAAAGGTCAACGCCCTTTTACATAACGCAGGTAATTACGTCGTTGGTAGGATGGGGTTGCCTTATAAAGAACGTGGCGTAAACGTTATTACGGTAGTGCTTGACGCCCCGCAGGAAGTTATAAACTCGCTTTCGGGCAAGTTAGGTATGCTTGATGACGTTACTAGCAAAGTTTTAATTACTAAATAATGGCGTACACTTTTATTACCGGCGCGACGGGTGGCATCGGCAAGGCGTTTTGCTTTTTACTTGCTAACAGTAACGAGGATTTGTTTTTAACTGGTAGAAGCAAGGATAAACTAGACGCTTTAAAAAAAGATTTATTAGCCGTAAACGATAAAATTGACATAATAACCTACCCATGCGACTTAACTGACGAACTTAATAGACGCGATACGTTTTTATATATAGATAGTCTGAATATAAAATTTAAACGTTTAATAAACGTTGCGGGCGTGGATATACAAAAAGGTTTTTTAGCATATACAGATGAAAAGTTGGTTTTTCAAACCCGTGTCAATACTGAAAGCGTTTTTTCGGTTACGCTTGGTTTTTTAAGACGTATTGATAACGGCATTTTGCCGGAAATTATAACGATAAGCAGTATGTCTGGCGCTACACCTATGCCATACTTTGCGATATACTCTGCAACAAAAGCCTGTTTAATAAACTTTTTTAAAGCACTTAGGGTGGAACTAAAAGGTAAAGCAAAAATAACTACCGTACTCCCTGGTGGCGTTTATACAAGACCTGATATTTTAAAAGATATTAAAGGTCAAGGGCTTTGGGGTAAACTTTCGGCAAAAACGCCGGAGTTTGTTGCAAAAAAATCGCTTAAAGCGGTAAAGAGAAACAAAAAAATTTTAATACCGGGGTTTTGGAATAAGTTTTTATACTTCATCTTAAAAATAACACCCGAGTGTATAAAGTTGAATTTTATAAAAAACCGTTGGAAGAAACAAGAAAAAGACGCCTTTTAACGGAAAGGATGCAATATGAGTAAAGCCGATTTAATTTTTATTAATACCTGCCGTGATATTATTGATAACGGTTTTTGGGATACTGATTTGCCCGTACGCCCACATTGGGAAGACGGTACGAAAGCCCATACCGTTAAAAAGTTTTGTATTGTTAATAGATACAATTTGCAAGAAGAATTTCCTATAATTTCTTTACGTCGTACGGCGTTTAAATCTGCCATAGACGAAATTTTATGGATTTGGCAAAAAAAATCTAACAACGTTAACGATTTAAATAGCCATATTTGGGATTCTTGGGCGGATGAAACTGGTTCTATCGGCAAGGCTTACGGCTATCAACTTGGCGTTAAACATAAATATAAAGAAGGCGAAATGGATCAAGTTGACAGGGTTTTATACGATTTAAAACATAATCTGTCGTCAAGACGTATTATGACTAATATTTACGTCCATCAAGATTTAAGTGAAATGCACTTATACCCTTGCGCGTATTCTATGACGTTTAACGTAACTGGTAATAAACTTAACGGTATATTAAACCAAAGGAGTAACGACGTTTTAACTGCAAACAACTGGAACGTTGTTCAATACGCGATATTATTACATATGTTTGCGCAAGTATCTGGGTTAGAAGTTGGTGAACTAGTACACGTTATAGCAGACGCGCACATCTACGATAGACACGTGCCTATCGTGGAAAAAATCCTTAAAAATCCTTGCTATCCCGCACCAAAACTTTGGATTAACCCGGAAGTTAAAAACTTTTACGACTTTACCGTAGACGACTTTAAATTAGAAGGCTACGAATACACTAAACTTGAAGATAAAATTGAGGTGGCTATATAATGAAATCAATAGTAGCAGTAGATAAGAAATGGGGCATTGGCAAAAAGAACGACCTTTTGTTTAGTTTACCTGAAGACATGGCGTTTTTTAGAAAAACCACTTTAAATAAAGTGTGCTGTATGGGTTACAATACGCTTTTATCCTTCCCTGGGTCAAAACCGTTAAAAAACAGGACTTCTATCGTGTTAGCGCCTGACGGTGTTGAAAGGGACGACTGCATTATAGTACACACTTTAGAAGAACTTTCTAAAGAACTTAATAAGTATAATAAGGATGAAATCTTCGTTATAGGTGGCGCTATGTTTTATAAGACAATGCTCCCCTATTGTGATGAAGTTTTAGTTACAAAAGTAGACGCTGACGGCGGGGCTGAAGTTTTTTATGAAAACTTAGATAACCTTGATAACTGGTCTTGCGTATACGTTAGCGACCCCGTTGAAACAAACGGTTTGACTATACGCTTTACCACCTATAAAAATAGCGACGTTTTAGATTTTTAATTATAACCTACCAAAAAAATAGCGACGTTTATAATTAAAAACACTTATTATTAAACTATAAATTGCATTTAAAATTATAAAACCCCCGATAACGGGGGTTTTTAATTTTTAAAATAACTCAAAATTAAAGATATGTGCCGTTGACGAGCCGTAGTCTTCTGTTTTGTCTTCGCTATGATAGGTTGAAAGTGGTATAAGTCTTACAGCCATAACGGTTTTAGATAAATTATGCTTTATAAACCTTTGGTGGTTATCGGTTACTTCTATAAATTTTTCAAAAGTCGTACCGTCGTAAGAAACTTCTATCACGTATTTTTTTATTAAACATTTAGGGAAACCAAAAGTCGTGTTATTATACGATTTTGGAAAGAATAAAACTGATGAAGTATGTAAACCGTCTGGATTTCCGAAAGTGTATTCTCTATCCAAATCGCTATCAAAGACAAGCCTTATACCGTTTACGTACGTTGGACTATCGAAAGTGTAAGTTATCGCCTTATTAGTTTTGCCAAAATAACCGTTGTCGTTACCCCAAATGCGCCTATCTAAGCCATTTATAAGGGCAGACGGGTCGCCGTAATCTGCTTTTAGCGTTGCTTTTTTTGTTAACGCAGACGGTTCTCTTTTTAACCCTGGTATAAAGCAATCGTCTTGTAATAATAAGTTTTGAATTTCTTTAATACAACTAGAACAAACTTCTCTTGGGGTTAAATTATACTTAACAGCAACGGCTGATGCAACGCCTACTGCTTGACCGATTACGCCTATAGTACCCATAACCCTTGTAGAACTAAACGCAACGTGTGATGCGCTAATATTTCTGCCTGCAAACATAAGGTTATCTATATTTTTTGAATATAAACACCTTAAAGGTATGCCGTAAGGCTCGCTTAATCTGCGTTTTTGCAAGTGCTTACCACCCTTTGCGTCCATATAAAAACCACCTGGTAGATGGTTGTCTATTTGCCAGCCACCGTAGGCAACAACGTCTTTAAAGTTGGTACAATTTTCGACGTCGTTTTGAGTAAGAACGTAATCGCCTATATAACGACGGCTTTCTCTTTTACCTGGTAAAAAACCTACCCACTCTAACTCCCAATTATCTGCGCCGTGGTCACCGTGATTTTTAATATGGTCCCAAACACCAAACGCTATTTTTAATAATTCGTCACGGATTTCTTCGGTATCATCAATACTATTTTGAAGTCCACCAAGTTCTATCCAATAAAAGTTTGTGTTGATAGCGTAAATGTTGTGTGGCTTGTTTTTCATACTTTCGTCATCAGGAAAGTTATACGCCCACTTAGGTGGTTTATAAGATACTTTATTATCCGTTTCACGACATTGTAAAAGTATACTCATACCCATAGTATGCTTGTCGGCTGTTTCTAAACCAAATTCTTCATTATAAGTAGTTTTTGCCTCACGCCCAACGGCAAACATAGCACCCGTAAGCGGGGCTAATATGCTATCGCCAGAACTATCTACAAAAATTTTTGCATTGACGGTATGGTTTATATACGTCGTTAATTGAAAACCCGTCACGCTTTTTATAACGTTGTTTTCGACAACAGCGTCGTTACACGTGCAATTTAATAACAACTCTATATTAGGTTCAAAACGCACCATTTCGTACAAAAGTGCATCCCAAGTACTGTAATTTCTTTTAGGGTTACGGTACATATTTTCTAACTGCAATTCTTCCATAATGCCGGTTTCTTGCAAATCCCTTACCCTTGTCCCTGCACCTGAAATCCACATACGGATTTCGCTACTGGCGTTACCACCTAAAACAGGTCTATCGTGCATAAGCAATACCTTTGCGCCCTGCCTTGCCGATGATATAGCAGTAAACATACCACCTATGCCACCACCTATAACGCACACGTCTACGTTATGTACTATGTTTTTTAAGTTTGTATTCATATAATCACCTTTTTTATAATTTATCGTGCAAACAATTTGTTGGCAAATAATCTAAATTTATTTTTTGCATATAGTTTAAGTTTTCGACGTTATCGCAAGCACGTAAACAAATTTTTAGTCCTAAATCTTTTGCCTTTATAATATTTTTAGTCGGGCACGATTTAGCGTCCACGTAATTTAGCGAAACTCCTGCATTTTTTAGATTGCTAAAAGCCTCAAGTTGGTTTTCATCAGCAAAAATCCAATGTATAAACATATTTTTATCGATATCCCTAACTTGTTTAAGATAATCGAGTGAAATTGAACTAATAATTGTGTTTTTGTGCGAGAAACCTTGCTGTTTTAGATAAAACAAAATCCTATCAACGTCGTTTGTTTTTAACTCTATAAAAGGGATACTACCGTATTTTTTGCAAACGTTTAGATATTCGAAAAAAGTTGGTATCCTTAGTTCGTCGTCACTAAAACACCCCACCCTATTGCCTTTTACAATTTTACGTTTTTTGATATCCATAAGCGACATATCGATTATTTTGCCACCATAGTCGCAATAAGCGTCTAGTGAATCATTGTGGCAACAAACTATATGCCCATCCTTTGTTAAATGTAAGTCGGTTTCTATTGCCCATTGTGAAAATTTGCCTGCATAACTAAACGACGGTAAAGAGTTTTCTGGCGCTAAAGGAGTAAACCCCCTATGACTTATAAAACGAGTTTTGTTTGTTTTAAAAAAATCCATATATCCCTCTTGACATTTTTTTATTATATGTTATACTATATCATAACACAATTTGATAAATATACCTATTTTGTGATTAAAGTTTTTTATTTTGTGACTATGTTATGAATTTACTATCCCACTATCTTACCCCAAACGACAAAAACGGTTTAGAAGTTATAAACTGGCAAGACGTTAATATTAGCGAAAATTTAACGTACTCTTTTAGAGATACTTTTTATACTGAAAAAACCTATCCATCTAATTTGCATTATCACGATTATTACGAAGTTGTTTTTATTGAAAACGGCTATATAAATTACGTATGCGATAGTTTGGTTTTTAAACCTAGCAAAAGCGACGTTGTTATCGTGCCACCAGGTGTTTTGCATATGTCTAAAATCAATGCAAAATCGACAAGATACTCCCGACACGTTTTTTATTTTTACCCACAAGTTTTAAACGTTTTTGATAGAAACGTAATGCAAGATTTTTTTGAAAAAACAAGCAAAAACTATATTTTGACACTTTCTACCATAGTAGACAAAGAAGATTGCCTATCGATACTAAATAAAATATCAAAACTTGTTGATAGCGAAGTAACAGTAAAAGATAAGACGTTGATTTTTGCTTATTTAATTGAACTTTTATGCCTTTTTGACAAAAAAGCAAGCGTTATAAAAAGCGATAAAAACTATTTGCCCGAAAAGTTGCTTAAAGTTAAAGATTATATAGACAATAACTACGTATATATAAACACGGTAACCGACGTTGCCAACAAGTTTTTTTATAGTAGAGAGTATCTATCACGCTCGTTTAAGAAGTATTTTAATATTACGATAGCTGATTACGTAAATAAAAAAAGAATTATAAAAAGCCAAGAACTATTTAAGCAAAATAAATCTGTTACCGAAGTGTGTTATACGGTGGGATATAACTCTTTGTCGACTTTTATACGAGTTTTTAAAAGCATCACTAATACTTCACCTACCGAATACAAAAAACTAGTTATAAAAACGCAAGTATAATTAAATATTTTTTAATTTAAAAAACGTACAAAATTATAAAACCCCCGATAACGGGGGTTTTTGTTTTGCTTAATTTTTATTTTTTTCATCTTCGACGTGACTGCGCCAAATCTTATAAACGTTTTGATATACCTCTTTATCGATTGTAGGCGTGCCACCTTTTTGCGTTGGCAACAAACTATCACCTGCAATATTTTTATCTGTACAAGCAACGTCGTTACGATACAAATCTCTTTCGGCCTTATCACGTAGGTTTGGTATTTTTACCGGCGAACTACCGTCTAAAATAGAACGGTACGCCATAAGCCCTGGTAAAAACATATCTAAAGCCTCGTATACGTCGATAACGTCGGCGTCCTCGTCACCATTGATTTTTTTGACAAAGTTGAGCATTGTATAATAGTCCGACCCACTATGCCCAAAATCATTTGCTTTTTCGTCTATAAAAGGCTTGTAAGCAATAGGCTTTTTGTTTTTTGGGTATTCACCCGAATACTCGTCAGCATTTACGTAAAGCATACTTACGTTGTCTAAATCGGCATCTTCACGCGCTGTTTCGGCACGGCCTTTAGACCCGTAAACGCTATACCAAATAGAGTTTTTGTATAAATTACCGTGAACGCTTTTTACGATACCACCATTTTCTAACGTAATCATTTCGATACCAAATTGAGCACCCTTTGCGCCTGAACGTAAGTTACGCTCGGTTAAACTCCCCTCGAACCCAACAACCGAAACAGGTCTTAAACCAGTTATATGTATAATAGGACCGATTGAGTGTGTACAATAAAACGTTGAATATTTATTATTGCGCCAATGAGATTCTTCACCATAAGTGATGTCTGGCCAAATAGGTTCGCAATTATGGATATACTCGCCTTCGCCATACTCAAACTCACCTAATTTACCCTCTTTGTAAAGTTTACGGATTTCTCTAGGTCCTGCCATATAACAATAGTTTTCGCCATAGGCGTAGACTTTGCCTGTTTTTTCGACCGTTTCGATAAGTTCTACTGCCTCTTTTAAGGTTTGGCAAGGTAAAACTTCGCTAAAAACGTGCTTACCTGCATTTAAACATCTTATTGCGTAAGGCGCGTGTTCCGTTGCATAGTTTGCAAGAACAACAGCATCCATATCGTGCTTGATAAAATCTTCGAAATTTGTATAAAAAGTAACGTTTTCGACACCATCTTGTTCTTTTTGTTTATCTAATACTTCTTGATATTTGTCGCAAATTGCAACGAGTTCGGCATCTTGATAAAGTTTGCAAAACTTAATCATTGACGAGCCTCTACCACCACCAAAAACACCTATTTTAATTTTAGCCATATCGTTTTGCCCCCTATAAATTACTTCCTCTTTTTTTGATAACTTTTGCAGGTGTGCCAACTGCTACCGAATACGCAGGTATAGGCTTAACCACGGTGGAGTGCGCACCCACGACAGAGCCGTCACCAACCGAGCCTGAATACATAACGCACACGCCCATACCAAGATAAGCGTCCCTACCGATAACAACCTTTTTTGTATGCCCACCTTGTGTAATGATATCCCTAGTTGGGTCGTCAAAAATGTGTGAATACGGTGTTATAGTTATATTTTGCGCCATTAATACGTGGTCGCCGATTTCTAGCCCGACGTGGCCAAAAAGCGTTGTGCCTGTGCCAATATAAGCAGAGTCGCCAATGGTAACGTAGCCGGTATCACTAGACTCTGTATCGATATAAACCCTATCGTTTAAATTTACGTCGTTACCGATAACGATACCACCCTCGCCACGAGCAATTAGCGTAACGAAGTCGGATATATTTACGTTATCACCTACAGTAATAAACTGTGGGTTGACAATTTTTACGTTTGCGCCGATTTTTACGTTTTTGCCCATAGACTTAAATTTTGTTTTATAATACTCTAACCTTAAAGCCATAGCGTAATCCGACGGGTCAGCCATAATTACCGTACGGCAAAAACTTTCGTTTTGGTCGATTGTTAAACTTTTAAAAGCGTTACTAAAAAAATTATCCATACCAATCCTCCTAAATATATTATACACCATTACCGTTATAAATAAATGGAATTTTTACCTTGTTTTATGTAAAATAGTTATTTTACTATTGACAATATTAAAAAATAATATAAAATAAAACTAGGTGACTATATGAAAAAGAAAAACATTTGTAACATTGTTGAAAGCGTAGACAAGACTTCGAACTTAAGTATAATAAATCTTGTTTTAGAAACAATGCCCGAGCAGTATAAAAAACGTAAACTTGCCTCTACTTATAGCGTAAATTACGTTACGTCTGGCTTTGCTAAAATTACCGTAAACCAAACGACTTATTTTATTGAAAAGGGCGACGTATTTTTTGTAATACCTGGTATGAGTTATTGCTTTGCCGACAGCCTTAACTTTAACTTTGCATACGTATCTTTTTTAGGAAATCGCGCGCAAAAACTGTTAGAGCGTTTTAAGATAAACCGTAATAACTTTATATTTAAAAAGGTTACCGAGATTGATGAATTTTGGAAACTTTGCTTTTTATCTGCAACAAATACAAATACCGATATAATTAGCGAAAGCGTACTTTTATACACGCTAGCGAGTATCGAAAAACGCACGATTAGTCCACTAAAAACCACGTCTAAAAAAACAGAACTTTGCGAAAACGTAAAAAACTTTATCGATAACAATTTTGCTAATACCGACTTGACCGTTGACTATTTAAGCAAGACTTTTTTGTATAACGTAAAGTATCTATCAACTACGTTTAAGCAAGTATTTGGCATAGGCGTTGTGGAGTATTTAACAAAAGTTAGGCTATCTTACGCAGTAACGCTAATTGAACAAGGCTTTACGTCGATAAAAGATATTGCATTTATGTGTGGGTTTCACGACCAGTTGTATTTTTCTAAGGTGTTTAAGAAAAAGTACGGCTTATCCCCTAAACAATATTTAAATAAAATATAAAGACAATTAAAAAAGGCTTTGCAATTGCAAAGCCTTTAGTTGTTTATTTAAACCTTCCTAACTATTATAAAACGGTCGGAACGAAGAAGTAAACTAAGAATAATACGGTAACGATGATAGCAACGATAGAAACCGGGAATTTGGGTTTTTCGATAGCAACGGTTTCACCAGCTTCGTTAACGGTGGTCTTATCCTTCTTGCAAGCGTAAATGATAATTTCAATTACGTAAGAAAGAATAGAAAGAATTGTAAACGTAATCATACCAATACCGATACCCTTAGTAATAGAGTATGCAAGAGGCATAATAACGATAGTTAAGAATGCTGATACAGCATTAATAGGATTGCTAAAGTCGATAGCCTTAACGTTGTTCTTCATCATAAGAACGCCTACGTAGATAAGAGCAGATGCAGTAGCAGCTGAAGGAATAGTAGCGAACACAGGCATTGCAAAAATAGCAACGAAGAATAAAATAGCAGTCGTTAAAGCGGTTAAACCAGTTCTACCACCAGCAGCAACACCAGAACCAGATTCTACGAAAGTAGTAACGGTAGAAGTACCGAGCATAGCACCAGTACAGGTAGCAACAGCGTCGGAAATCATAATCTTATCGTAGTTATAAGGTTTGTTGTTTTCGTCAGATAAAATTCTGTTACCACCACAGCAACCTACGATAGTACCCATGGTATCGAACATATCGATCATACACATGGTGATGATAAGCATGATTACGGTAAAGAGTGAACCTGCAGGGAAACCTTCAGAGAACACTGTTACGAAAGAACCAAAAGCAGAAGTTTCACCAACGGTGAAGAAGTTAGCAAAGTTTTCCCAGAACTTCCAAGAAATACCAGAAACGTTGCCAGCTAAAGTATCAAGATTGGTAACGCCAAAAGGAATACCAATAATAGTAGCGCCTACGATACCGATAATAACTGCACCTTTTACTTTGAATTTATCAAGTAAAGCAATTAAAAGAAGACCGATAATAGCTACGATTGCAGATTTAGCAGCTGCATAGTAAGTTAAACTACCAGTAGCAACGAACGTAAAGAACGGAACAAGTTCAGGATTCCAAGCAACACCATTCCATTGAACAACTTGGTTACCCCAGTTAGTAAAATCAACAAGACCTACTTGGGTGTATTGGTTAGCAACGATAATACCAGCATTTTGCATACCGATATAAGCGATAAATAAACCGATACCTACCGAGATAGCGCCACGTACTGCAACAGGCATACCATCAAAGATCTTTTCACGGAATGTCTTACCCTTAACAGAAATTAAAGATAAAAGTAAGAAAATAATACCAGAAATAAGTACCATAGCGAAGGTTTGACCCATAGAGAATGCAAAACCATATACGCCACCAATAATAGTACCCGCCATTGAGTTAAGACCCATACCTGAAGCTTGTGCTAAAGGCATCTTTGCTAAGAAAGCCATTAATAAAGTACCAATTACTGCGCCTAAAGCCGTCGCAATAAATATACTTGACCACATAGCACCTCTGGGCGCAAAGCTTGTAATCTGGTCAGGATTAACAGTTAAGATGTAACACATTGTTAAGAAGGTAACTAAACCAGCAATGATTTCAGTCTTAACGTTAGTTTGCTTTTCGATTGGGTCGTAACCCAACAACTTGCCAAACTTAGACATACAAAAATTCCTCCATATTTTTGGGCATAATACGCCCTTTTTTGATATACTTATTTTACCACCTTTTTTTGACATTTTCCACACCTTTTTTGACAAAATTATTTTTTTTAAATTATTTAAGCGTATTGCACAATTTATTTTGTGCAATTTGCACAATGTTAACAATGATGTTTACTATATATTGTATTTAAAATAAATTTTTTTTACTATATTAATACTTGACTTTACCACTACCCCACCACGCTTAATAAGCGATAAAACTAACGAAACAAACTAGTAATTTTTATTAAGTAAAGTTTAATATCATAATTAACCGATTATCGCAATAAAATTATACTATGAATACAGTTTATAAAACGGCTGTTACCGTTACGGTTTTTTCCTTAATGGAAAAATTTTTGGGCTTTATTTATAGGATATATTTATCGCGCGCGATAGGCTCTGAAGGCGTGGGGCTTTACCAAATAACGCTATCCGTCTTTGCGCTTTTACTTACACTATGCTCGTCAGGGATACCAGCAACGGTTTCTAGGCTGATTACTAAATACCGTGCAACCAAAGATTTTAGCCGGGTAAATAAGGTGGCAACGGCTGGGTTTTTAATTACAATTTCAGTAGCGCTACCAGTTACCTTAATAATTTTTATTTTTCCTAAAACGTTTGCATTTTTGTTTGCAGACGAAAGATGTTTAAGTTTGTTTTTGGTAATTTTACCTGCTTTGACGCTAAACTCGGTTTATTCCGTTTTAAGGGGTATTTTTTGGGGAAATAAAGACTTTTTACCTTATAGCGTAATAGAACTTATCGAAGAAGCCGTTATGATAGTAGTGGGCATAATACTGGTTTTAGGCGCAAAAAACGTAGTAAGTGGCGCAAACCGTGCAATTATTGCCGTGCTTGTATCGTACGTGGTATCTTTTACGCTTGGCGTTTTACTTTTTGCCTATCGTGGTGGAAAGGTTAGCCCACCGAAAAGCGAACTTAAACCGCTAATGCTATCAAGCTTGCCTATAACGGCTATGCGAACGGCTAGTTCGGTAGCGGGGTCGATAATTTCGGTTATACTACCTGCTATGCTTATAAAATCTGGTTTAAGCGCCAGTAAAGCAACGTCGGAATTTGGCGCTTTTTTTGGTATGGCTATGCCTTTAATTACGTCGCCAATGTCGTTAATAGGGCCGTTTACCGTTGTACTGATACCACAAATTGCCGAAAACTTTTACAAAAACGATAAAAACGCGCTTTCGTCCGATATAGAAAAGGCGCTTAACTTAACGATATTTTTAACTGCGTTAACCGTACCCGTGTTTTTTTGTTTTGGCGAAGACTTTGGCATTTTGCTTTTTTCTAGTTACGAAGGTGGCGTTTATACGTCGCGTTCAAGCTATTTAACTATACTTTTAAGTCTATCGTCGTTAACAACTAGCATACTTAACTCTATCGGTAAAGAAACCGAAACTTTGCTATCTTTTTTAGTTAGCGCAACACTACTAGTTGCGTCAATTTTGATACTACCTAAATTTATCGGAATTTACTCTTTACTTGTAGGCTATACCCTGCTTTACGGCGTTAATACGGTAATAAACCTTGCATTAATACGTAAAAAAACCGGCGTGAGATTAAAAACTGGTGGGTTTGCCTTTTACTCTATATTATTTATGTTACCATCTGCCCTACTTGGGGTTTTACTGAAAAAGTTGCTTATTAACCATTTAGGCTCGCTTATAACATCTATTTTGGTTTGCATTATAATACTGATTTTTAACGGTTTGTTTTACGCCGTATTTAACCTTATAGATTATAAAGATTTAATTAATAGACTGCCTTTAAAAAAGAAAAAAGGAACGTTAAATGCAAAAAAACTTAATAACGTATAACAAAAAAGGCTACCAAATGGTAGCCTTTAACTTTATAAATTTATTAAATTAATCCTCGTCGTCAGCCTTGGTGGTGGCAACTTTACTTTCGCGCTCTTCCTCAGCTAATTTAGAGTAATATTCTGAAGACCTTTCGGTACTAGCTTCAATCTTTTGCCCACGCCTGCCGTAAACGTAATTACGTATTGCCGTGGCAACAGTCATAAGTAAGAAGGATACTACTAAGTTGATACTTACGTTTACAACACTTGACGGTAAGTGCGCTACAAGGTATGCCCAGAAGGTATAAGTTTCACTTAAATTACCGTACATAAACCAAATACCAAAAGTATTTACTAAGCAACTTGCAACTACTAAACCGATAGCGTAAGAAACTACTAATTTAACTACCTTATTCCACTTAAAGTTATGGAAGATTATACCAGGTATTAAGCCCCAAAGCGCAGTAGCAAAGTTAATAATAGGACTATAAGGACCGTGAGGATTGATAAGTGCACCGATTAAATCCCCAATAAAGCAAGCGGCAAAAGCCCTGTTAGCGCCAAACACGTAACCCGCAATAAAACCTACGGTAGCAACTAACGAAACTTGAAAACTTTGTGAAATACTAAAATCAAAAATATTAGCAAAAGCACATAACGCCGTTAAGATTGCAATATAAGTAACCTTTTGCGCAGTTGAAAAACCGTTGTGTTTAGGTTGCTTTTTAAAAATAAATAAGCAAACCAAACCAACTACTGCAACCAAAATTGCAGTATAAACATACCAAAACTCTTTAAAGTTGCTAAAAATATAATTAAAATTAAATGCTTTTGAAAAATTCTCTGCTAATAAATTACCCATACAACCACCTCAATTTTTAGTGGTCCGTAAAAAAGCCAAACTGCTTTAATAGCGGACGCGAAAACACACCGCAGGATACCCTTTCGTTTGCAAACAACGTCCCGTTTTGCAACACTTAACGCGTGTTTCCTACTCTTATAGTGGTATTATACACCAATTAAAGATAAATTTCAAGCATAATAACGATTTTTTTACACACATTATTGATATATGATTATTATTTTTATCAGAACGGTCATAATTTTTATCTCACTTTTAATAATTATGCGCATAATGGGCAAGCGTCAAATTGGCGAAATGCAATCTTTTGAACTTATTATAACCTTAATTATTGCCGACCTTGCCGTTATACCCATGGCGGACGTATCTATACCGCTTATTTACGGCATAGTTGCTATTTTGGCGCTTTTTATACTACACCAAGCGCTATTTTTGCTGGAAAAATGCGGTGGAAAAGTTAAAAAAATAATAAACGGTAAACCTAGCATAGTGATAACACCGTATGGCGTGGATTTTAAGGAATTAAAAAAGAATAACCTTGACATATCCGACCTAATTGAAGCTATGCGTGGGGCTGGTTGTTTTGCGCTTGACGACGTAAAATACGCTGTATTTGAAAGCAATGGTAAACTTTCCGTACTAAAAAAGGAAGAGTGCCATTTGACTAAGCTACTGCCGATAGTGTTGATATCCGACGGCAAGATAATTAAAAACAACCTTGACACGCTTAATAAAAATAGCGAGTGGCTAAAAAATATTTTATCTACGCGAAACGTTAACTTAAAAGACGTGGGTGTGCTTACTATAAATAGCGATGGTATAATTTATATGCAACGTAAAAACGCCCCATATGAAAAATTTAAAGTTTCCCTATCGGAGGTAACGTGGTAAAATCAATAATTAGTATAATAATTTCCGTTTTGATATTAGTAGCAGGCGCTTTATATGAGCAGACCGTCGTACTAAAACAATTTAACGAGTTTGAGGCCACCGTTACCGATTTGATAAAAAAATCTGAAGAGGAAAACATTACCGTTGAAGAAGTTAAAAATATGCAAAAAGACTGGCGTGATAAAAAAAGATTTTTGCATATATTTATACCCCATAACGAGATAAAAGAAGTTGAACTTTGGATATCTGAAGCTATTAGCTTTGCCGAGTATGAAAATTACGAAGAACTTACCGATAAACTAAAAGTGCTAAAAGACTTATCTAAAGAAATACCAAAGACTTTTTTAATACGCCCCGATAATATTTTGTAAGGCGTAACAATTTAACAATAAGCATATTTTTTAAAAACAAAAAAGGACGTACCCCGTCCTTTTTTTGTTTTATTATAAAGTTGTACCACCGTCGTTAAAGTATAAAATACCTAAAGTATGTTCACCACAATGGCTGGTAATTGTGCAACCTGCGTTGGTCTCGTAAATGGTTTTAACACCTGCGCCCTCTAAAGCCGTCCTTGCGGCTGCTACCATTTCAGGCGTAGCAGATGAATAAGTTATAAATGCGATAGTTTTATCGATATCATGGAATTCGTTTAAAACTGCTTCACAATATTTTTTAACTGCAAACGGCATAGAACCTTTGCCGTTTTTGCTACCGTCGTTGATCATTTTACCATCTTTAAGCACGATACACGGACGGATTTTTAACACGTTTGCAGCAAGCATCTTAAAGCCTGAGCATCTGCCACCTTTATGTAA
Source organism: Clostridia bacterium (assembly GCA_017624285.1). Classification (GTDB taxonomy): domain Bacteria; phylum Bacillota; class Clostridia; order Christensenellales; family Borkfalkiaceae; genus UBA11475. The sequence goes on along the minus strand of JAGANI010000009.1, from coordinate 22,266 downwards.
ATAATCCAACCTTTCGATAACAAAGCTTGCTTGTACTTTAGATTTTCTATCTTCTACTTTAGAAACGATATCTTCTACTTTTAAACCACTTTCAGCAAGTTTACGTGCGTAGATTGCTTGTAAAGCAATACCTGTTGATAACGACTTACTATCGATAACGTAAACGTTTTTTAAGTTGTTTGCAGCTGCTACCGCGTGAGAGTGTGATGAAGATATACCCGAAGATAACGCAAAGTGTATAACCGCGTCGTAATCAGTTAATATTGATTTGAAAAATTCTTCATACTCGTACTCGTTAAGAGCGGTAGTTTTAGGAAGAACGCCGGTTTCCGATACAAATTTAAAAATATCGTCTGGCTTAATATCGCCATCGATATAATCTTTATCGCCTAAAATTACCGTAAACGGTATAGTTTTAATATCATATTGTTGTAAAAGTTCCTGCGTTAAATCTATGGTTGATTCCGCTGTGATTGCAATTTTCATACAAATACTCCTTTTTTATAATAATAACACTTTAAAGTAAACTTAAAGTAAACTACTTTAACGGTACGTTTGCGCTTGCATTTAAAGATAAGTCTGCAAAGTTGCCCGCTTTATATTGAAGGTAACCTTCGGCAGCAATCATGCAACCGTTATCTGTACAATAACGTTTTTCTGGTATAACGGTTTTGATACCTTTTTGACTTGCTAAATTATTTACACGTTCCCTTAAATAACCGTTTGCAGCAACGCCACCACATAGCGCAACGGTATTAAAATTAAACTGTAAGCACGCTTCTATCGCTTTATCGGCTAAAATATCTAACGCAGCCGACTGAAATGATTTTGCCACGTCTGCTTTAAGTAAAGGTTCATCTTTTTGCTCTGCATTATGCACAGCGTTTATAACTGCGGTTTTTAACCCACTATACGAAAAGTTATAACCACCCTGCCCCTTAAACATTTTAGGGAGTTTAACGGTGTTTTTACCTTCTTTAGCAAGGCGCTCTACACTAGGGCCACCGGGATATGAAAGCCCCAACACCCTTGCAACCTTATCGAAAGCTTCACCAACGGCGTCGTCTAAGGTAGAACCTAAAACTTCTAGCTCGTAATAAGATTTAACGGCGATAATCGCAGTATGACCACCACTTGTAAGTAATGCGATAAACGGCGGTTGTAAAGATTTGTCCGCAATATAAGAAGCCGCCATATGCCCACGTATATGCGAAACGGGTATTAACGGTTTATTGAGCGAGTACGCCAACGTCTTAGCATAAGAAACACCCACCAGTAACGCACCCAAAAGCCCTGCCCCGTAAGTAACGGCAAAGCCATCGATGTCCTCTAGTGTTTTGCCTGCCTCTTTAAGCGCCCTTTCCGTTGCTTGATAGATAGCCGTAGTATGCGCCCTTGAAGCGATTTCCGGCACGACGCCACCAAACTTAGCGTGCTCCGTCGCAGATGAAATTATTACGTCGGATAAAACTTCCCTACCACCTTTAACAATTGAAACAGCGGTTTCATCACAAGAGGTTTCTATCCCCATGATAAGCGCGTCGTCTTTGATGGTAAAGTTTTTGATACTTTCTTGATACATAGTTATTGTGATTTTTTAAGGTAGTCGCAAATAAAATCGTGTATATTGCCGTCCATTACCGCCGAAACGTTGCTGTTTTCAAACCCCGTTCGGTGATCTTTTACCAAAGTATACGGGCAAAATACGTAACTTCTTATCTGACTGCCCCACTCTATTTTTTTAATTTCGCCCTTGATGTCTTGTTCTTTTTCCAACCTTTCGCTTTCACGCTTTTCGATAAGTTTACTCATAAGCATGCGCATAGCCATCTCTTTATTTTGCGTTTGACTACGCTCGTTTTGGCAGGAAACAACTATCCCCGTAGGAAGGTGCGTTATCCTTACGGCAGAATCTGTTTTGTTAATATGTTGACCGCCCGCGCCACCTGCACGGAAGGTATCTATACGGAGTTCCTCTGGACGAATTTCTATCTCGCCGTCGTCCTCGATTTCAGGCATGACTTCTACCGAAGCAAAAGACGTGTGTCGACGCTTATTAGCGTCAAACGGCGATATACGTACTAGCCTATGCACGCCTTTTTCTGCCTTTAAGTATCCGTAAGCATTTAAGCCTTCTATCTTAAAAGAAACGCTTTTTATACCAGCCTCGTCCCCCTCTAATCTATCGAGTTCTATAAGACGGTAACCGTTTTTTTCGGCGTACATAATATACATACGATATAGCATTTCGGTCCAGTCGCAAGCTTCTGTACCACCTGCGCCAGAGTGTAGCGTCATAAGCGCGTTTAAAGAATCGTATTTGCCTTTAAGTAGTGCGGATAGACGCATGTTTTCTATCTCGGTTTCAGTTTTTAATAAAAGCGAATCAAGTTCTAAAAGCAAACTTTCGTCTTCTTCAATCTCTAAAAACTCTAAAATATCCAAAGCATCTGATAAGGATTTTTCGGCTAAGTCGTAGGTAGTAACTTTGCCTTCTATCGCGGATGCTTTTTTAGAAAGCGCTTGGGATTTTTGCAAATCACCCCAGACTTCGGGGTTTTCAAGCTCCGTTTTTATTAAAGAAAGTTCCTTTTTTAACCCTGATAAATCAATGGCGTCGGCGGTTTCGGTTAAAACCGTCTTTAACCCCTTGATTTTTAACTTATAATCGTCGGTTTTAATCATAAAATTATTTACCGCAACAATCTTTATATTTTTTACCGCTACCGCAAGGACAAGGTTCGTTTCTACCAATTTTACCCTTTACGGTTACAGGGCGTGCGGGGCCCGTTTGGTTGGTAACTAAATCTTTTTTCTCTTCCTGCTTGGTAGGTACTTTTTTAAGTTCAGCCTTTAATAAAATCTTAACTGTATCGTTACGGATAGAATACGTTAAATCTTCAAACATATCTAAACTTTCGTTTTTGTACTCTACTACGGGGTCAACGTGACCGTACGCACGTAAAGAAATACCCTTACGGAGTTGATCCATAGAGTCGATATGATCAATCCACTTAGTATCTACGTTACGTAAAAATACGTATTTTTCAAGTTCGTGATAGTTAAAGCCTTCTTCCTTATAATGATCGATTTTTTCTTCGTAAGCGTTGATAGTTGCTTCGGTAAGTTTTTCTAAAATAAACTCATAATCCCAGTTATCAAGCTTTTCACGCGTGATCCAGTTAGAACCAATAGGTAAAAGACGTTGTTCGATATTTTTATTTAATACGTCCATATCCCAAGTTTCGGGTTTGTTGGCGTTATCGGCGCTCATTTTGATGGTTTCTTCAACAAATTCAGGCACAATGTCTAATACTTCTTGATGAACGTTTTCCTTCTTAATAACCTTCATCCTTTCAGCGTACATAACTTCACGCTGTTTGTTCATAACGTCGTCGTATTCTAAAACGTGCTTTCTTATGCCGAAGTTCTTACCTTCAATTGTCTTTTGAGCGTTTTCGATACTATTAGAAATCATTTTTGATTGAATAGGTTCGTCTTCAGCTATATTAAACGTATCTAAAATGCGAAGCATCCTATCCCCGCCGAAACGTTTAGCTAAATCATCCTCACAAGAGATATAAAATACTGAAGAACCCACGTCGCCTTGACGACCACTACGACCACGTAACTGGTTATCGATACGACGAGATTCGTGACGCTCCGTACCTAAAATGTGTAAACCACCTGCTTTGATAACTTCTTCCTTTTCAGCATCGGTTGCTAACTTAAAGTTATCGTATACTTGATGATAATGCTCGCGAATTTCACGGATTTCATCTGAAACTTCGGATATATAAGAAGTTGCAAGTTCGATTTTTTCTTCATCAATGCCTTCTTCACGGAGTTTACGTTTTGCCAAAAACTCTGGGTTACCACCGAGTAAAATATCCGTACCACGACCTGCCATGTTGGTTGCAATAGTTACTGCGCCCTTTCTACCTGCCTGCGCTACGATATCTGCTTCACGCGCGTGGTTTTTAGCGTTTAATACGTTGTGCTTTACCTTTTGACGGAATAATAATTTTGAAATTTCTTCAGATTTTTCAACGGTAACAGTACCAACGAGTACTGGTTGACCAGTAGCGTGGCGTTCTACAATTTCTTTAACTATCGCCTTTAACTTACCTGCTTCCGTCTTAAAGATAACGTCGGATGCATCGATACGTGCTACGGGTTTATTTGTTGGGATTTCAAGTACGTCAAGACCGTAAATTGCCCTAAATTCTTCTTCTTCCGTTTTAGCAGTACCAGTCATACCGGAAAGTTTTTTGTAAATCCTAAAATAGTTTTGGAAGGTAATGGTAGCGTAGGTTTTATTTTCGTTTCTGACTTTAACGTTTTCCTTAGCTTCGATTGCTTGGTGAAGCCCGTCAGAATACCTACGACCAATCATAAGACGACCAGTGAACTCGTCAACGATAATAATTTCGCCGTCGTTAACGATATAGTCGTTATCTTTTTTGAAGATATAATGCGCTTTTAACGCCTGTTGTATGTGGTGTGAAAGAGTTGCGTTTTCGATATCGGCAAAGTTAGCAAGACCAAAAAATCTTTCCGCTTTACTTGCACCACTTTCGGTTATTTGAACGGTTTTTTCTTTAATATCTAAGGTAAAATCGTCGTCCTTAACCAACGTTTTAACGAACTTATTTGCAGAAATATACATTTCGGAAGATTGTTGACCTCTACCCGAAATAATAAGAGGGGTTCTCGCTTCATCGATTAAGATAGAGTCTACTTCGTCGACGATGGCAAAATTAAGTTCCCTTTGAACCATCCTACCTAATTCCGTTTTAAGGTTATCACGAAGATAATCGAAACCCATTTCGTTATTAGTACCGTAAGTGATATCACAAGCGTATGCTTTACGCTTGTCGTCGTCGGTCATACCAGATATCGCTACGCCTACGGTAAGCCCTAAAAATTTATGAACTTTACCCATCCACTCAGCATCACGGCTAGCAAGGTAATCGTTTACCGTTACGATATGAACGCCTTCACCAGATAAAGCGTTTAAGTATGCTGGGAGGGTAGATACTAAGGTTTTGCCTTCACCAGTTTTCATTTCTGCAACACGACCTTGGTGTAAACAGATACCACCCATAATTTGCACTTTATAGTGGCGCATTTTAAGCACACGATAAGCGGCCTCACGACATACGGCGAAAGCGTCGTATAAAATATCGTCAAGCGTAGAACCGTTTTTGAGCATTTCTTTAAACTCTACGGTTTTATGTGAAAGTTCTTCATCAGATAAACTTTCGTATTTGGGTTGAAGCGCTAAAACTTTGTCAGCCATAGCGTCTAATCTTCTTAAATTTCTTCTGTTTTCACTTCCTAAAATGTAACTAATAAGCCCCATTTTTTAAGTCTCCTTATTCTTTTATTAATGCAACGGATGCCACCGTTAAGAGGTAAACCCTCTTTGAACCACCCGATTTTAATTTTTTAGCAATCACTTCAGCCGTAGCGCCAGTAGTGGTTACGTCGTCTACTATAAGCACTGTTTTGCCTTTTAGTAAATCTCTATTTATAACGCGGATTGAACCTTGCAAGTTTTCAAACCGCTCCTTTCTTTTAAGCCCTACTTGATGCGAAGTATCTTTGACCTTTTCGGTAAGCAAAGCGCAATCAACCCCAGTTTTTGACGAAAGTGCGTTTGCTAAAAGTTCCGTCTGATTATAACCACGCTTTTTAATTGCCTTTTTTAGCATCGGAACGTATGTTATAATGTCTGGGTTGAAATTTTCCTTTTGATAAAGTTTATACAGCGCATCACTAAAAAAGTCTGATAAATACTCGGCACGTTTAAACTTAAAATCGGTTATTAATTTAACGATAACGCCTTCGTAATTAAATACGCTGCGCATTTTATCGACTTCGGTCAAAACCCCTTTACAAGTTAAACAATACTTTTGCGCCGTTTTAGTTTTACGACCACAATGCTCGCAAAAATCACCTTTACTTAAATAGGGCAAAGCATTATCGCAATCGTCGCAAACGTAGTCGTTACCAAAAACGTCTTTACCACATACCGCGCAACGCCATTTATGATTGCATACGTTATTGCGATAAAAATCTTTTATTTTGCCAAACAACGCTAGCATGGGTGAACTTTTAACCTTAACTTCGCCGTCGGTATTTTTTTGTTTATTACCCTTCATCTTAAAGGTATTTTTTTAAGTCGTTTACCATATCGGTTTTTTCCCAACTAAAATCGGGATTGCCAAAATGACCGTAGGATGCCGTTTTTGCGTATATAGGTTTACGTAAACTTAACTTTTCGATAATAGCGTAGGGTCTTAAATCAAACTCTTTAACTACGATATCCGCAAGTTGCTCGTTAGAAAGCTTACTTGTGCCATAACTATCTACCATAACCGAAACGGGTTTTGCTACGCCGATAGCGTATGCGAGTTGAACTTGGACTTCATCACAAAGCCCGCTGGCAACTAAATTTTTGCAAATATATCTTGCCATATAGGTTGCCGAACGGTCTACCTTAGTAGGATCTTTACCCGAGAACGCACCACCACCGTGTGGACATCTACCACCGTAAGTATCAACTACGATCTTCCTGCCTGTTAAACCGGAGTCGCCTGCAGGGCCACCGATTTCAAACCGACCAGTCGGATTAATAAAATATTTTGTGTCGTTATCGATAAGCTCCGTTGGCATAATGGGATCGATAACGTATTTTTTAATATCTTCCCTTAACTGTTCTGTCGTAACAGTAGCGTCGTGTTGGGTGGATAAAACTACGGTTTCGATCCTGATCGGTTTTTTGCCGTCGTACTCAACGGTAACTTGTCCTTTACCATCGGGGCGAAGATACTTTAAAACGCCTTGTTTACGAACTTCCTCTAACTTAGCGCACATTTTATGTGAAAGCATTATCGGTAAAGGCATAAGCTCGTCAGTTTCACGACAGGCGTAACCAAACATAATACCTTGGTCGCCCGCACCGATTTCGTCAGCGACGTCGCCACCTGCTTTACTTTCCATAGAAGCGTCTACACCCATAGCGATATCAGCAGATTGTTTACCTAAACGCACTAATACGGTTGCCGTATCAAACGAAAACCCCGTACTTTTATCGGTGTAGCCGATCTCCTTAACTTTATCCCTTGCAATCTTTTCAACATCAATATCTGAAGAAGTTGTAACTTCCCCCATAATTAAAATAAAGTCGGTATTAGCACAAACCTCGCAAGCAACCCTTGCTATAGGGTCTTGCGCCAAAATCGCGTCTAATACTGCATCCGAAATTTGGTCGCACACCTTATCGGGATGACCTGAACAAACACTTTCGCTAGTAAATAATTTTTTCATCTTTATGTATCCTTTTTTATTTTAGAAACGGTTGTTTACCGTACGTTTATTTTTTTATCGTAAAATAGTAACATATATCTTACACCCGCGTATGCGAGTATAAAAAATATATTAACTTTGTTATTATAATACTTTTAAGTTTAATTGTCAACGGATTAAACAAATCCAAAAAATTGCCACTTTTTAATTTTACGTTAAAAAAACGTCTATTTTTGACGAAAACTATCGCTTTTTTATAGTCATTACCACGTACGATTAATAATTAAGCAAAAAAGTCGAAAAATAATAAAAATTTTGTCAATAAAAAAAATTATTTATTTTATAAATAAAACAAAAATTTATCGTCAAAAATTAAAAAAAATTTCGTCAAAATATTGACAATATTATTTTGCAATATTATAATAAACTCAATAGTATAAAAAATTGACGTTTGCGTCAATAAAGGAGAAGAAATGGATCAAAAGAAAAAGAACGCAAAAAAAGAACTTAAACGACAGCAAATATTAGACGGCGCGTTAAAAGCTTTTTGTGAAAAGGGCGTAGATGGTTCTACCGTAGACGATATTTGCGAAAAAGTCGGCTGTAGCCACGGTTTATTTTACCACTACTACCAAAACAAAGACGAACTTTTAGACGATTTACGTAACAAGTGGGATTTTAGGTATATGGATTATATTGCAGATTTATTTAAGACTGACCTACCCCCTGTGCAAAAACTTCGTGAACTTATTACGTACGTTTACGCTAACCTTAAAGAAGACGAGATGTTTTCATACCGATTTTACTTTTTTATAACGACGTCTTTTAAGATTAATGAATTGAAAGATTCTAATCAAGAATCTTGTTTAGAAACGCCTGATGATTTTGAAAACGGAGAACTTGAATTAGGACCTGCAATATATAACATTTTTGAACAGGGCAAACAAGACGGTACGATTAAAACGGATTATTCTTCAGTAGAATATATTTACGCTATAATCGACATGCTTATCGGTGCGGCTATGAGTTATATTTTGACCCCAAAAAACGAGCGTCATAAGACTATTTTACCTAACGTTGACTTAGTTATGTCTTTCTTTGTAAGGGGGATGTAATGAAACGCGCGAAAAAATCTATGTTACGCACCTTATTAGGGTCGGTTAGAGAGTATAAATTACCTTCTATCCTTACCCCACTTTGCATGATTGGCGAAGTTGCATTTGAGTGCTTTATACCATTTTTAATGTCTACACGCCTTTTAGGGCATTTAGAACAAGCACACGAACTTGGCGTATCCCCCGACGTAAACTACCTTTTAATTTGGGGCGGTATACTAATTTTATGCGCGATTATGTCGTTAACCTTTGGCTCTTTAGCAGGTATTTTTGCTGCAAAGGCATCAACGGGGTTCGGCAAAAACTTGCGAAAAGACCTTTACTATAAACTACAAGGGTTTTCATTTAAAAATATTGATAACTTTTCAACCAGTAGTTTAGTAACACGTTTAACCACCGACGTATCAAACGTACAACACGCTTACCAAATGGTAATACGTATTGCCGTGCGCGCGCCTGTTATGATGGTAGTTTCGGTTGTATTTGCAATAAATATTTTACCTAAAGTCGGTTTAATATATCTAATTTCTGTACCGTTTTTAGTTATCGGACTTGCATTAGTTATGATATTTGCTATGCGCACCTTTAATAAGATATTTAAAAAGTATGATGCCTTAAATAACACCGTACAAGAAAATATCAAAGGTATGCGCGTTGTAAAAGCGTACGTTAGAGAAGATTACGAAAGAGATAAATTTGAAAAATCGGCAGAGGACGTACGTCGCAGTTTTACCAAAGCGGAAAAAATAGTAGCGTTAAATAACCCGATTATGAACATTGCTATGTACACGACTACTACCCTAGTTTTATTTTTATGTGCTTCGCTTGGCGCTGAATTTGACGTAGCAAATTTATCTGCTTTAATGTCTTACTCGGTACAAATTTTAATGAGCTTTATGATGTTTTCGATGTTCTTCGTAATGCTTACTATGGCGATGGCGTCTGGTAAACGTATTACCGAAGTACTAAATGAAGAAAGCACGATTGTTGACCCCGTTGACCCATTAACTAGCGTAAACGATGGTTCAATTGAATTTAAAAACGTATCGTTTAAATATTCTGATACGTCTGAAAAATTTGCTTTAAGCGACGTAAACGTTAAAATTAATTCTGGTGAAACAATTGGTATTTTAGGTTCTACTGGTTCAAGTAAATCGACGTTAGTGCAACTTATCCCCCGTTTATACGATACAAGTGAGGGTGAAGTTTTAGTAGGTGGTAAAAACGTAAAGGATTACGATTTAAAGGTTTTAAGAGATTCCGTTGCGATGGTGCTACAAAAGAACGTACTATTTTCCGGCACGGTTGCTGAAAACGTGCGCTGGGGTGATAAAGACGCTAGTTTAGATGAAGTTAAACGCGTTTGTAAAATGGCTTGCGCTGATGAATTTATATCTTCTTTCCCAGATGGATACGACACTAAAATAGAACAAGGTGGCGCAAACGTATCCGGTGGGCAGAAGCAAAGGCTTTGTATTGCAAGGGCGTTACTTAAAAAACCTAAAATTTTAATTTTAGACGACTCAACTTCTGCAGTAGATACAAAAACAGACGCTTTTATTAGAAATTCTATTAAAAACGAAATACCCGATACCACTAAAATCATAATAGCGCAAAGGGTTGCTTCGGTTATGGACGCCGATAAAATTATTATAATGGATAACGGTAAAATTAATGCTGTTGGTACGCACGACGAACTTCTTAAAAACAATTCAATTTATCAAGAAGTTTACTACTCGCAAACGCAAACTGATAACGCTACTAAGGAGGTGAACGGCTAATGGCAGGACCGATGGGACCCAAAAGATATGGCGGTAAAAACACCGCTAAAAAAGGCACTTTCACTAGACTATTAAAGCTTTTATTTAAAAATTACAAATTTAAACTTTTATTGATGGTTATCTGCATACTTGTTGCGGCGATAGGTGGATCGGCTTCGTCAGTATTTTTAAAGGAAGTTGCTGACGTTATCCAAGCAGGCGACTGGACGGGATTTTTAAAAATAATCGCATTTATGATTATAATTTACGCCAGCGCAACACTTGCTGGGTTTTTCCAAACACGGCTTGGCGCTACAATAACGCAAGGGTTTATTAAAGACGTAAGGGTTAAACTTTTTGATAAAATGCAAACCTTACCCATAAAATACTTTGATACACATACCCACGGCGACGTTATGAGTGTTTACACAAACGACACCGACGCATTAAGACAACTTGTATCACAAAGTTTACCTCAAATATTTTCAACCATACTCACCTTAACTTTTTTAGTTTCGATAATGCTTTTTTACAGCATTTGGTTGACGCTAATAGTTTTTGTATGCGTAATACTTATGTTTTTCGTAACCAAAAAGATAGGTGGGAATTCAGCAAAATACTTTATTAAACAACAAAAATCTTTAGGTAAAACTGAAGGTTTTATTGAAGAATCTATTAACGGACAAAAAGTTATTAAAGTATTTACCCACGAAAAAGAAAGTAAAAAAGATTTTGATGCTTTAAACGACGAGTATTGCGAAAACTCTACTAAAGCAAACATATTTGCTAATATTATGGGACCTGTTATGAATAACTTAGGCCACCTTTTATACGTTATTATTGCGATATGTGGTACGCTTTTAGTAGTATTTAACGTACGTAACGTATCTATAAGTGGCTCTGTAATAGGGTTGTCTGTAATAATATCCTTTTTGCCGATGAGTAAACAATTTACCCAAAGCATAAACCAAATAGCGCAGCAATTAAACGCCATCTATATGGGTTTAGCAGGCGCTGATAGAGTATTTACCCTTATTGATGAAGAATCTGAAACAGATAACGGCTACGTTACCTTAGTACACGCAAAATACGACGAGAAAGGTAACTTAACCGAATCCGACGTTAGAACTGGTCTTTGGGCATGGAAACACCCCCATAAAGCAGATGGCACGGTTACTTATACACCGCTTAAAGGCGATATCGTTATGGAAGAAGTAGACTTTTCATACGTGCCGGAAAAACTTGTATTAAAAGACGTATCCTTACATGCGTTACCAGGTCAAAAAATAGCGTTTGTAGGCGCAACGGGTGCTGGCAAAACGACGATAACCAACTTAATTAATAGGTTTTATGATATTGCCGACGGTAAAATCAGATACGACGGTATTAACATAAACAAAATTAAAAAGTCAGATTTAAGACGTTCGTTAGGGATAGTTTTACAAGATACCAACCTATTTACAGGTACTGTTATGGACAACATCCGATACGGCAAATTGGACGCTACCGATGAAGAATGTATTAACGCCGCAAAACTTGCCAACGCACACGACTTTATCGAAAGATTGCCTGAAGGCTATAACACCGTTTTAACAGGTGATGGCGCGAACCTATCGCAAGGTCAAAGACAGTTGATTTCAATTGCAAGGGCTGCCGTAGCAGACGCCCCCGTTATGATTATGGATGAAGCGACGTCTTCAATCGATACGAGAACGGAACTTTTAGTACAAAAAGGTACTGACAGACTTATGGAGGGTAGAACGGTATTTATTATTGCGCACAGGCTTTCTACCGTAAGAAACGCCGACGTAATTACCGTGCTTGACCATGGTCAAATTATTGAACGTGGCACACATCAAGAACTACTTGATAAAAAAGGTAGTTATTACCAACTTTATACCGGTGCTTTTGAACTTGATTAATATTTTTACAAAAAAAACGGGGTACGTACCCCGTTTTTTAATGCAAAACTTGCTATTTAGTTACTATTAAAAATGCCTTATAACCTAAAATTTCGCCCGTATTAAATACCGTTTTACCATTTTTGTAAACCGATTTAATAAGTTTATTTTCTGGTAAAGCGTAAACCTTAAATTTACCATTTAACGTAACTTTACTAGACTTAATATAATTATGCTCTTCAATATTACCCCTGCCCGATTTAATCTGAGGATAGGTTGCTTTAATATGCTACACCGTTTGTTTATCAGATGCTGTAACGGCAAGTTCGCTAGTAACGGGCAACCCGCTAACGGTAACAAACCTATCTTGATACAGATATGATAAGACGTCTTCAAACAAATCTCTATGCGCTTTTAAAACCATATCTTTATAAGCAGTAAAAATATCAAAACTAATGCAAGCAGTATCTTTACCAATTACGCAAGCGGAATATTCTGTTATATCACCCTGAGGGCGGTAAAAATAACTTTGCCTACCGTCGTAATCAAAATTACAAATATTGCTAACGTAATCAGCAATACTAACACCGCTGACGTTTTTAATTAATTTAGACTGAAGATACGAAGCCCAACGCATATCGCCTTTATGCGTAAAATATGCGTTATCTGATAAATCATCACCGACTACGTTAACGTAGTTTATTAGATTTAAGCGAGCGCCGTAATCTATCCCCTTGCCTATAAAAATAATTTTATTGCCGTTTTTAACAAAATCTTTTAACTTTTTATCTAAAACGTCGTTATCAAAAATATCTTCACAAACTATAAGCAACTTTAAGTTGGAAAAATCGCCGTCGGCAAGATAAATTTTATAAGGTACTTTTAACTCTTTAAACATTAAATCAGCACCATAAGTAAATGGCTTTGCCGCGCCTGAATTACCAGACATAAGCACGCCAACCTCAGCAACGGGGTCGGAGTTTTTAATAAAAGGCTCGTATAAAAGATGCTCGTCAAACACAGTTTTAACACGCCTATAAACTTCATTTTCTAAACCGTATACAGGGTGAAGATGATCGCCTATAGATAGAGCAGCGCCACTCATTAAAGCATCGTATAAATCATACTCTAAGGACGCTAAATTTTTGATACCGCCAAAATCCCCCCAAGAGCCTTGGAATCTTCCACTCATAAACACCCTATGATTATAAATAGTGCTTGCTAGTGCGGAGTGCGGCCCATAATAACCATACCCCCATAAAGAAGCATCTGTGGTTAAACACTCGGTCTCGGCATGGGTTTTAAACTCAACGGGTAAGCCTACGTCGTTAAAATAATACTTGATGTTTTTATCTTTAATCTTATCACGAAGTTCACTTAAAAAATTTAAGCGGGTTAAAGCGTGATAGTCGTAAAAATCTTTATCGGAAGTGATATCATAACCCTTTTTAAGCATATCGGCTTTACAACGCTCGCAATAACACGGTCTAAAAACGGGACAATCTAAAAAGATGCCGTCGATATCCATTTGCAAAATCTCGTCTATTTCTTTAAAAAGGTGATATTTATAATCAGCATTATAACACGCTACACGGAAAAAATTATCTTTTTTGTCTTGTCCAATACGACTGCCGTCTTTATTTACCGTTAAAAAATCTTCATGGTCAGCAAAAAGCTCGTGGTTAAGGCTTACGTTGATATAAGCGCTTACACCGATACCCTGTTTATGACAAGCAGTAATGATATCTGGCAATAAATTGCTTTTAAGCGTGGGATATTTTACGCCTACTTTAGTATCATAGTATGAATACCCCATATTACACCTTGCAGGAAAGTTTATGTATTGAACGTTTGCGTCCTTAAGCCTTAACGCAAAAGCATCGGCATCAAAACCATCTAACATGTTTTTTATTACTGGTGAAGTATGAAAATCAAAGTGAACGGCGCGCAAAAACTTTTCACCAACTGCGTTTATCATAAAAAACCTCCAAAAAAATCTTATTTAATTATAACAAAAAATAACGCGTTGTAAATAGGATTTACAAAATTAACTTAAAAAAGAAATAATTATTTGACTTAAAAAATCAAATACGATACAATATTTTTACTTTAAGGAGCGCTTATGAATAACCTTTGTAATCTTTGCCCAAATAATTGCAACGTTAATAGACGTGAAGTAGTAGGATATTGTAAATCTTACGAAACGCTAAAAATTGCAAAATACTATCTTCATCCATTTGAAGAACCACCTGTTTCAGGCAAAAACGGATCTGGAACGGTTTTTTTTACAGGGTGCAGTTTAAGGTGTAGATTTTGCCAAAATTTTGAAGTTTCTAGAAACCTCCGTGGTAAGGAAATTTCCGTTATCGAGCTAGCTGATATATTTAAAGAACTTGAGACTTTAGGCGCACACAATATAAACTTAGTAAACCCAACGCATTACACCGATAAAATTATTGAAGCGTTTAATATTTATAAACCAGATATACCCATCGTCGTAAATACACACGGTTACGAAAGGATTGAAACACTTTGTAAACTTAACCCTTACGTAGACGTTTATCTACCGGATATGAAGTATTATAGCGAAAAGGTTTCAGATAGATACACGGGTAAAAAAGATTATTTTAAAGTTGCTAAAGAAGCGCTTGAATTTATGATTGAATCCAAGCCTAAAATCTACCAAGACGGCTTAATTAAACAAGGGGTAATTGTTAGACACTTAATACTACCCTTAAACACCGACGATAGTAAGCATATTATCGACTGGTTTACCCCGTTTAAAGATAAAGCGACTTTTTCGTTAATGAGCCAGTACACACCTTTTGGCGATATCGATAACTACCCTGAACTAAAACGTAAAATTACTAAAAGAGAGTATCGTACGGTTTTAGACTATGCGCTTACTAGCGGTTTATCCGATATGTTTGTGCAAGATTTTGAAAGCGCCGATACTAAATACATACCTAACTGGGATTACTAGTATTAAACAATATAATACGACTTTAAAAGTAAAAACAACGCATAACGTTATGCGTTGTTTTTTGTTTTTGTTGTTATATAGTTAAATTTTATAACGGAAGTTTTATAGTAAAAGTAGAACCAATATTAAGTTCGCTTTCAAGTAAAACTTCGCCTTTATGAAGCGTTACAATTTTTTTAACAAGTGCCAAACCTAAGCCGTTACCCTCTAGAGAGTGCGCCCTATCCGCTTGATAAAACTTTTCAAACACGTGGGCTTTATCTTCTTCACTAATACCAATACCGTTATCGGCTACGCTTGCTAATAAATAGCCGTCTGTTTTAATTAAAGATACTTTTATTACACTATTTTTAGGCGAATATTTTATAGCATTAACAATTAAATTATACCAAACTTGATATAAAAGCGACTCGTTTGAATTATACGAAACTTCTTCTAATTCGATATCAAACTCGATTTCTTTTTCAGCCCAACGGCTTTCTAAATCAACGATAACTTGACGGATTTGCTCGTCCAAATTAAAGGTTTTTTTATCGGTTATAACGTCCTGATTTTCAAGCTTACTAAGTTTTAAAATATTTCCGGTAAGTTCCGAAAGCCTTTTAGTATTTGCTAAAACTTTATCACTATACTCTAAACGTTTTTCCTCAGTCAAATTAGGGTTTTGCAAAAGCGTAGTATACCCTTCTATCGCAGAAAGTGGCGTCTTAAACTCATGCGAGACGTTTGCAATAAAATCCGAACGCAACGTTTCTGTCCCAGACAACTCTGTAACCATGGTATTAAAACTTTTACTCATTTCCGAGATTGAATCGTTTTTGTGGTCTTCGCTTACCCTAACGGTAAAATCACCCGAAGCCACCTTTTGCATAGCTTTGTTGATTTCGTCCATAGGGCGCAAAAAATGGCTACCGATATAGAGCGCTAAAACTAAGCCTGCCACCATGCCTGATACCACTATTAAAATGGTTGGCATGGGCGTAGCCCTTTGGTGTGGTAAAAAGCCGTATCTATAAAGTATTACCGCAACGAAACTTACCACAAACGTGGTAATAGCCATAACTAAAACGGTAGTGTATGCAAACTTAAACCATAAGGCAGAGTCAAAGCTACCCTTATTTTCTTTTTTATCGTCTTTACGTTTTTTGCTCATTTTTTTACCGCCTTATACCCCAAACCTCGGATGGTGATAATTTCAAAATCAGGGTTGGAAGCAAATTTTTCCCTTAGCCTATTGATATGTGTATTGATAGTACGGTCATCAGTATCAGAATCCATACCCCAAATACCATCCATAATTTGTTGACGGGTAAATATTTTATTTGGATATGATAATAATTTAAAAAGCAAATTAAACTCTTTTAAAGGTAAAACCATATCTTGTCCGTTTGAACTTACAGTCATGGACTCGTAATCTAACACGGTAGAGCCTATCGTAACCTTTTTTTCGGAATTAATTTTAGCACGCCTAAGTAATGCGGAAACCCTGATTAACATTTCTTTAATATTAACGGGTTTAACCATATAATCGTCCGCGCCTGTTAAGAAACCTTTTTGCAAAGAATCGTAATCGTCTTTAGCGGTTATCATAAGCACAGGGATAGTTTCCCCCTCGCGACGTAAATGCTTAGTAAACTCGTAACCATCCATATTAGGCATCATTATATCTACTAACGCTATATCGATAATTTGTTTTTCCAAAACGTCGAAGGCTTTTAAACCGTCCTCTGCAGGAAAAGTATTATAACCGTTATCCGATAACGCTTGACAAAACATCTCTCTAATATCTTGATTATCTTCTACAACAAGAACGTTTATCATAAGTCACCTTTAAGTTTTTTTATTTATTATATCACACCTTGGTAAACGAAAAGTAAACTTACAAAAAAAATATTTTTTAAAATTTAAAAAGTTTACCTAAAGTTTACCTTTACGTTAACTTTGGTTTATTTTAAGATGATATTATTAGGGCGTAAAGGAGGAACAATGGTAATAAATTGCTATTTAACAAAAAATTGTGACGTTGCTACTAGACTTGCCAATGAGTTAAACGACGACGTTTTATATTTAGAAGAACGCGTTTTAAGAAATGATTTTAGTCCGATTTTTTCTGGCAAAGCCTACGTTTTAGTAATTAATTACGATAAGATTTTTAACTTAAACGCTTTAACGCAACTATACAACACTACCTTTAAGGGAAGCAAAGTGCTTTATTGCATATTTACCGGAAAACGTAAAAATAAAAATATGTTTTCGTTTGCAAAAAAAATAGCGGACGTAACAGGGCTTATATTATTCGGCATAGAGTATATTTGTACCAAAAAAGACGGTACGGTGGTCGATTTTTATAACCAAACGATTGAAAGCGTCGTTTTATATACTAAAGATATGATACCCTTTGACTTTATTGGCGCTTTAACCTTTCCGTACAGAAAAATTGCACATTCATAAACCAAACTGTATAAAAATCATCCTGAGTAACTCCCCCGAGAAATCGGGGGAGTTACTCTTTTAAAAAGTTAAAAATTTATAACTACCCCAAAATCGCATCTTTAACGCTCATTACCGCTAGAATTAAAAATAGTAACGCAGAAACGTACTTTTCCTTGCCCATAAACTTATTTTTAAGTATTTTGCCGACTAATAACCCCAGCGCGGTCATAAAGGCAGTTATTGTAAACACACCCATTAATACGTAAAAAATTGGCGCTGGCGTATTTATAAGCGTAATTCCACCGACAAAAGCGTCTAACGAAGTTACAACTGCCTGCACTGTGCATAATTTTACGTTTAACTTACCATCTAAGGACTGTTCTTCTTTAGAAAATATACATTTTACTGATAGCAATAAAAATATTATAAAGATAACGTACTCAAAAGCGTAAACGCCGTCGAATAAAAGCTCGGCAACCGTTTTACCGATAAACACAAAAAGCGCGTGCAAAAAAGCAAATAAAAGTACAGCAAAAATTTTTATCTTTACACCCGCCCTATCGTACGCTTTAAAATTTGCCGTCATCATAGCAAAAGCATCGACGGATAGCGCAAAGGAAACCGTTAAAATTAAAATAAAATTCATATTTCTCCTTTGTTAAGTTGTTTTACTATAAAAAATATGCTATTATAGTAAAAAAAGTGAAAGGTATTTTTATGGTAAATATCGGCAACGATTGGGATAAAGTTTTAGATAGCGATTTTAAATCTGATAATTACGCTAAATTACGCGTTTTTTTGAAGGATGAGTATTTTAAACACACTATTTACCCAAATATGTACGACATCTTTAACGCGTTAAAATTTACCCCGTTTAAAGCTGTTAAAGCCGTTATACTTGGTCAAGACCCATATCATGGTGAAGGCCAAGCGATGGGATTATCGTTTTCTGTACCAGACGGGGTGAAGCTTCCACCATCTTTGATTAATATTTATAAAGAACTTGAATCTGATTTGGGCATAACCCCAAGCGCTTCAGGCGACTTAAGTAAATGGGCTAAAGAAGGTGTCCTATTACTAAACACCGTTTTAACAGTTAGGTCTGGTATGGCTAACTCCCATGCAAAAAAGGGTTGGGAGGTTTTGACCGATAGCATCATTAAACACCTATCTGATGAAAGGGAACATGTCGTTTTTATACTTTGGGGTAATAACGCACGTTCAAAAAAGAAATTAATTGATTTATCTAAACATTGTGTTATAGAAAGCGCACACCCTAGCCCACTATCCGTATACAACGGTTTTTGGGGTAGTAAGCCGTTTTCAAAAACAAATAACTACTTACGTTTAAACGGTATTACCGAAATTAATTGGGACTTGAATTTATGAAATACGTTGTAATTTTAGGCGACGGCTGGGCTGATTACCCGCTTGATAAACTTAACGGCAAAACACCGTTATCCGTTGCAAATAAACCGAATATCGACGCGTTAGCCGTTAAAAGCGAAGTGGGTTTGTGCAAAACCGTACCCAACGCTTTAAAACCGGGTAGCGACGTTGCCAACCTCGCAGTACTTGGCTACGACCCTAAAGCTTATTACACGGGGCGTTCCCCTTTAGAAGCAGCGTCTATCGGTATTGATTTAACCGATACCGACGTTACCGCAAGGGCAAACCTAGTAACTTTATCTGACGAGGACAATTTTGAAGATAAAACCATGCTTGATTATAGCGCTGGGGAAATTAGCACGGCTGAATCGCGTGAGCTTATTGCATACTTAAAAACGCATTTAGATACTGATGGCTTAAAATTATATTCCGGCGTAAGTTATAGGCATTGTCTTGTTATCGATAACGGCGTAGTAACTAACGATTTAACGCCACCACACGATATTACCGATAAAAAAATTGCCCCGTATCTACCCAAAAATGATAATAGCGCTTTTTATCTTGAATTAATGAAGCGTTCGGTGGAACTTTTAAAAGACCACCCTATAAATAAGCAAAGGATTTTATCTGGCAAACGTCCGGCGAATTCGCTTTGGTTTTGGGGTGAAGGCACTAAACCACGCCTAGACAGTTTTTTTGATAAATACGGCGTTAAAGGCGCAATGATAAGTGCAGTTGACCTACTTAAAGGTATTGCAAAACTTGCTGGTATGGACAATATTGAAGTTGAAGGCGCTACCGGCAACTGGGATACCAACTTTTTAGGCAAAGCAAACGCTTGCTTGGACGCGCTTAAAAACGGCAAGGACTTTGTGTATATACATATGGAAGCCCCTGACGAATGTGGCCATCAAGGCAACTTAGACAAAAAGATATATTCTATTGAACAAATAGATAGTAAAGTAGTTAAAACACTTATAAACGGGCTTGACGCTTTGGGTGAAGATTACGCCTTACTTATAATGCCCGATCACCCCACACCGATTGCATTAAAAACGCACGTAAAAGACCCCGTTCCCTACCTTTTATATAGAAGCAACTACAATTATCCGTCAACCGTTACTACTTATAGTGAAGAATCCGCATCTAAAACAGGCAACTTTATTGAAGACGGATATACACTTATGGCAAAGTTTTTGCACTAAAAGTTTTAAGGAGATTTTATGAATATTTGGAAAGACGTAAACCCAAATAGAATTACACCCGAAGATTTTGTTTGCTGTATTGAAATTGAACAAGGCAGTAAAAACAAGTACGAGCTTGATAAAGAAACAGGGCTTATTATTTTAGATAGGGTATTATATACGAGTACCCACTATCCGATGAACTACGGCTTTATCCCCCACACGTTATCTGGCGATAACGACCCGTTAGACGTTTTTGTTTTATGTAGCCAACCTATTGAAAAAATGAGTTTAGTGCGTTGCTACCCCATCGGCGTAATTTATATGACCGACCGTGATGAAACTGACGAAAAAATTATCGCAATACCCTTTGGCGATCCGCAGTACAATGGTTATAGGGATATACACACTTTGCCATCCCATATAATTGACGAACTTAAACACTTTTTAACCGTATATAAGCAGTTGGAAAATAAAGTGGTTAAGGTTTTACAAGTAGGCTCGGCTGAAGACGCTAAAAAAACCATTAAAGAAAATATCGATTTTTTTGAAAAAACTTTTGGCGCTGACGGCAAAAAAGAGTAAAACGGCAATATACGTACCCTTGATTTTTATTTTAAATAATTAAAAGCCCCGTATCATACGGGGCTTTTTTATCTAAACAAGTACTTAATTACAGTTGCAAAAATTGTTATTTGGCGTAACGTTACCCCAACCTAAACTGTAAGAAATTAATGATAAAAATATTAGTAGCTGGGTGATATCAATTACGTTTTTATTAAGGAGTAAAAATAATAAAGCAAATAAAACTACGTTGTTATTCATAAAAACTCTCATTTTTCGATAAAACACGACTTTATAATACAATATGCGAAATTCTCAAAATAAATGCACAAGTGTCAAAGTATGTTATAATTAAAATATAAATTTTATCAAAAGGGGGACTTATTATGGAAGAAATGCTACTTAATAAAAGGTCGCAGGATTTAATTAAAGATTACGTACCCGATGGAGAAATTTTAGATGAATTAGTTTGCTTTTTTTCGATTTTTTCAGACTACACTAGGATAAAAATGATATCTGCCCTAGCAATATCAGAAATGTGCGTTACGGACCTATCAAAAATATTAAACTTAAACCAAACGACGGTTTCGCACCAGTTAAGACTACTTAAAAACCTTAACGCTGTTAAGACCAAACGCCAAGGTAAAATTATATTTTATTCTTTACGCAACGATGCGTTAAACGACGTTTTGCTTAAAGGCGTTGAATTTTTAGGCTATTAAAAAAAGGCAGGTATACCCTGCCTTTTTATTAATTAATTTTTAACGGGGTATCATTTTTACCAACCGTTGCAAGTGCTACTTTATTTATATCAAAAACTTCGCTAATAGCGTCGTTTACGTCTTTAAGGGTAATTGCGTTGATATCTGCAATCTTCTTTTTAAAGTCGAAAACTTCGTTAAGGACAAGATATTGTTTGCCGTAAATTTGCATTTGCGCCGAAGTGCTTTCCTGACTCATAATAAATGCGGATTTTAACTGCTCTTTACCACGGGTGAACTCGGTTTCAGTAATGCCGTTTTTAACAAAATCTTTAATAGTATCTATTATGGCGTTTAAAGCTTTATCACGGCTTTCGGGATTAACGCCTGCGTAAATTTCAACCTTGCCTGTATCACGGTATTGCGATAAGTAAGAGTATACCGTATAACAAAGACCCAACTCCTCACGCACTTTTTGGAATAGCCTTGACGACATACTGCCGCCTAAAACGGAGCTTGCAATATTTAATGCGTTTGCTCTAGAGTCCCCATACCTATACGCTGGAAAGCTTAGCGCTATATGCGCCTGCTCGATATCCTTCTTTTTACATAAAGAATTATTAAAAGTGCCACTAAAACCTTGATACGTACCCTTGTTTTTGTTACCAAAACCAGTAAAGTTACCAAAGTATTTATCGCAAAGTTCAACCGTCTTTTTTACGTCCACAGCGCCTGCAACAGAAACAATAATGTTATCTGGCGTATAAAAGCGTTCCAAATAAGATAACACGTCGTTACGGGTGAATTTTTTGATATTTTCGATAGGCCCTAAAATGGTTCTACCCAGACCTGTATCGCCGTAAAACGCCGTTGATAAAATATCTAAGCAAACTTCATCAGGGGTGTCCTCTGTCATGTTAAT
>JAGANI010000061.1 GCA_017624285.1 Clostridia bacterium | reverse complement strand
CCAACTTTAAAACGGTTGCGCATCTCGATAACGGCATAGTCTAAATTTTTATTAGGCTCAATTACGTTAGCGATATATTTATGCGTTCCTTTTGATTGTGAATCATCGTAGTTAACCGTCTTATCATTAGAACCCAAAAAGTACGCCGTAGTAAAATCCCTATGTGCGGTTTTTAAAAGTTCGTTATAAAATAACGGGTTATCTTTATACGCCTTACCAACCTTTAAATACTCGTCAATAGCGCGACGATACGCATTGATAACCGTTGCTAAGTAATACTCCGACTTCATCCTACCTTCTATCTTAAACGATATTACGCCCGAAGAAACAAGTTCGTCGATATAATCTAAAAGGTTTAAGTCTTTACTGTTTAAAATATAAGTACCCCTTTCATCTTCAGAAATGGTTAAATAGTCGCCACCCTTGTTCTTCTCGCGAAGTTCGTACTCCCACCTGCAAGCTTGCACGCAAGCGCCTCTATTAGAATCTCTACCATTAAGGTAGTTAGAAAGCAAGCACCTACCGCTATACGAAATACACATAGCACCGTGGATAAAAGTTTCAATTTCCATATCGGGACAATGTTTATGTATCTCTAAAATCTCGTTAAAAGAAAGTTCTCTTGCTAAAATTACCCTTTTTACGCCGAGTGATTGCCAAAACTCCACAGCCATTTTGTTAAGCGTGTTTGCTTGGGTTGAAAGGTTAATTTTTAGATTTGGCGCTACTTTTTTTGCCAAATATATTAAGCCGGGGTCGGAAATTATTGCGCCGTCTATGTTTAAACTTTCTAAAAACTTAAAGTAGCGCTCAGCATAATCCATATCAACGTTTTTAGCAAAAATATTTACCGTTACGTAAAGTTTTTTGCCTAAATCATGCGCGTATTTTACTGCTTTAACGATTTCTTCATCAGAAAAGTTTCCAGCAAGCGCACGTAAACTCATCGCTTTACCACCGATATATACGGCATCCGCACCGTAATAAAATGCAGTTTTTAATTTTTCAAAATCCCCTGCTGGGGCTAAAAGTTCGATATTTGCCATTTTAATTTTTCTTTACCGTAATTGCAACACCGTCTTCGATATCTAATACGGTAGACACCAAATTTTCATCCGAAGTGATTGCTTTAAGATAATTCCTTAAACTATTAATAATTGTGTTATGTTTATTTTTACTTGTGGGGACACGTTCCCCCGTGACGTAGCCGTTAAATAAAACGTTATCTGCAAAAAGCACGCCACCTTTAGTTAAAACGTTAAGTAAATGTGGTAAAAACTCGTAATAATGCCCTTTAGGCCCGTCTAGATAGATAAAATCAAACTCGCCAGAAAGTAATGGGATAATTTCAGATGCATCGCCTGTAAAAAGCGTTACCCTGTCGTTAACGCCAAACTCAATATAGTTTTGCCTAGAGTGTTTTATACAATCGTCGTCGATTTCCATAGTGGTCAAATGTGCGCCATTGCATACGTTAAGTAGTGCAATACCACTATAACCCCATGCCGCGCCGATTTCTAAAATCTTTTTAGGTTGTTTTGCGCAAGCCGTCGTAAGTAAAAGTTCAAACGATTTATCCCTTATTACAGGGATACCGTTTTCTTTTGCTATTTTACGGGCGGAATATATCCTTTCATCTACCCCGCTTATCATACTAAACCTCCATTATGATAGGTAAAATCATTGGGTTTTTCTTTGTCTTTTTAAATACATAGTTCTTCATCGATCTACGAATTTGACTTTTAGCACTTCTACCGTCGTCGGAACGTAAATCAAAGCCGTCAAGCGCTTTAGATAAAATAGACTTGACTTCTGCCATAGTATCTTCACCAACGGTAATACCCCTACCGATGATTTCCGTCGAAACGATTTTGCCTGACAACATATCTACGCAGACTACGACAACGACGATACCGTCTTCAGAAATGTGTATCCTATCCCTTAAAACAACGCTGTCGCTACCGTCGATTTCTAACCCATCAACGAGCCTTGTACCTGCTTTAAAATTTTCACCAAACTTTAATGATTTTGCAGTTACTTCTACCGTGCTACCGATTTCGGGTATCAAAATATTATTTTCGCTTACACCCATAGTGTTAGCAAGTATCGCATGCTTTTTTAAATGGCGATATTCCCCGTGTATGGGTATAAAAAATTTAGGCTTAATTAAAGACAGCATTATCTTTAATTCTTCCTGACAGGCGTGGCCTGAAACGTGTATAGGTTCAAGCGTTTCGTAAAGTACGTCTGCTCCCTTTTTGTATAAATTATTGATGACGTTGTAAATCATCTTTTCGTTACCAGGGATAACTGAAGACGACATTATAATAGTATCCGTCTCACAAATAGTAACTTTATTAAAATCCCCCGTAGCCATACGGGTTAAAGCACTCATAGGTTCACCCTGAGTACCCGTTGAAACTATCAAAATTTGCTCTGGCTTATAGTTTTTAATCTTATCTATATCAATAATAAGATTAGCTGGTACGTATAACTCCCCGATACGTTTGGCTGATTCAACAACGCTGACCATGCTCCTACCCGAAAAAGCCACTTTGCGCTTATACTTAACGGCTAAATCTAAAATTTGCTGTAATCTATGCACGTTTGAAGCAAAAGTCGCTATAATAAGCCTTTTAGTAGCGTTAGCATTAAATACTTTATCTAAAGTTTCGCCAACGACGGTTTCAGAAACGGTATATCCTTCACGCTCGACGTTGGTAGACTCTGATAACATAAGTAAAACGCCCTTTTTGCCAATTTCAGCAATGCGGGATAAATCAGTATATTCCCCAGCAACCGGAGTATAGTCTATTTTAAAGTCGCCTGTATGGAATAATACCCCAACGGGGGTCGTAATAGCCAATGCAACAGCCCCTGCAATAGAGTGATTTACGTTAATAAATTCAATATTAAAACATCCAAGTTTTAACGTACTACCAGCCCTAACTGCATTTAAACTTACAGAACTAAGGTTATGTTCTTTAAGTTTGTTTTCGATTAAAGTTAAGGTTAAACGCGTGCCAAATACTGGGGCGTTTGCGCTTTTTAAGACGTAACTTAACGCGCCAATATGGTCCTCATGCCCATGTGTTACGATATATCCCTTAATTTTATGTTTATTTTCTTCTAAATAAGTGGTGTCAGGTATAAGCAAATCTACCCCAGGCATATCTTCCGTAGGGAACGATAAACCCGCGTCAACTACGATAATATCGTTACCGTATTCAAACGCAGTCATATTTTTACCGACCTCACCCACACCGCCAAAAAAGCGGATTTTTAACGAGTTATTTTTCTTCATATAAGGTCCTTTATTTTAGTAATTTTGCGTATATAATTAAGTTGAATTTAGTATTAAAGATTTATATATTATATTAAAAGTATACAATAAAATTAAATTTTTGTAAATGCTTTTTTGCTTGTTAAAATAATTTAGCATTAAAGTTTGGTCGTATTATAATTTATATTGTCGTTTTTTATTTAATATTTTTACCCCGTTACCCACCTGCGTTTAAAAAATACTAATTTTACGCGTATTAAAACGGCTTTATATTTATAAATATAAAAAAGTTTTTAAAAAGATAAAAATCCGTTTAATTTTACTTGCCAAAACCGTGTAACAGGTATATAATGGTAAAAATATGTTTACTTTTTTGGAGGCTTTATGAGAGTATATAATTTTGCAGCAGGTCCTTCTACCTTACCGTTAGACGTTTTACAAAAAGCACAACAAGAGTTTTTAGATTATAACGGCACGGGGATGAGCGTTATTGAAATGAGCCATAGAAGCAAGCCTTTTATGGAAATTAACACACGTGCGCAAGAAAATTTGCGTAAACTTATGGATATCCCTGAAGATTATTATATACTTTTTGTACAAGGTGGCGCGTCGCAACAATTTGCTGCCGTACCTTTAAACCTTTTAAAGACTGGTAAAGCAGACTATTTACTTACTGGTAATTTTGCTACAAAAGCTTATGAGGAAGCTTTAAAATATGCACCCGTTACCGCAGTATGTAGTTCTAAAGACAAAAATTTTACGTACATACCCGACTTAAAAACGGTTAAGTTTAACGATGATGCGGATTACACGCACTTTACCTACAATAACACCATTTTTGGTACAAGGTTTTCTGAAATACCCAACGTAAAAAATACGCTTGTAACGGATATGTCTTCAAACATATTAAGTGAAGTAATTGACGTATCTAAATTTGGTTTAATTTATGCTGGCGCGCAAAAAAATATTGCACCTTCTGGTTTAACCATAGTTATCGTAAAAAAAGATTTAGTTGACAATGGCAACCCCCATCCTCTTTGTCCAACAATGCTTAAATATTCAACCCAAGCTAAGGCAGATAGTTTATATAACACACCTAACACGTTTTCTATCTACATGGCTAACTTAGTGTTTGAAAAACTACTTAAAGACGGTGGCGTCCCTGCTATGCAAAAGATTAATGAAGAAAAGGCTAAGCTTTTATATGATTTTATAGATAACTCTAAATTATTTATTAACCCCGTACAGAAAAAAGACCGTTCTCTTATGAACGTCGTATTTAATACTGGTAATGAGGATTTAGATGCAAAATTCTGTAAAGAAGCAGGTCAAAACGGTATCGTTTCGATAAAAGGTCATCGTTTATCGGGTGGTATGCGTGCTTCGATTTATAACGCTATGCCGATTGAAGGCGTTAAACACTTAATATCCTTTATGGAAAAATTTGAACTTGAAAATAAATAATTATAAAAGGCTTAATTATGAAAAATATCTTAAAATTAAACGCTATTAGTAAAATGGCTGACGATTGTTTTGACGAAACATACTTACTTTCTAACGATACTACTACCCCAGTAGGTATCATGGTAAGAAGCTTTAATATGCACGACTACGTTTTACCCCCCACCGTACTTGCAGTTGCAAGAGCAGGCGCAGGCGTAAACAACATCCCGACTGATGAATACGCTAAACAAGGCGTAGTAGTATTTAATACCCCTGGTGCTAATGCTAACGCTGTAAAAGAACTTGTTATGAGCGCGCTCTTTTTAGGTTCTAGAAAGATTGTAGACTCCATCAAATGGGTTGACACTTTAAAAGGCAACGGCGATGATATCGCTAAGATGGTTGAAAAGGGCAAAAAAGACTTTGTTGGTCCTGAAATTTTAGGCAAGACGCTTGGTATAGTGGGTTTAGGCGCAATCGGTATAAGAGTTGCAAACGCAGCAATCGCACTTGGGATGAACGTCGTTGGTTACGACCCGTACTTATCAGTAGATAATGCGCTTATCTTATCACAACAATGTAAAAGGGTTAACGATTTAGATGAACTTTATAAAGTATCCGACTACATAACGTTACACGTTCCACTTTTAAAAGAAAACGCAAGCTTTATCAATAAAGACAGTATTGCCAAAATGAAAGACGGCGTAGTAATTATTAACTGTGCAAGGGGCGAGTTGGTTAATAATAACCATATGATTAACGCTATTGAATCTGGTAAAGTTGCCCGCCACGTTACAGACTTCCCTTGTGAAGATTTTATCGGCGTTAAAAATATCGTTTGCACACCACACCTTGGTGCTTCTACACCTGAAGCAGAAGATAATTGCGCTGTTATGGCTGCAAAAGAACTTATTGATTTTATCGAAAACGGTAACATTGTTAACAGCGTTAACTTACCTAACTGCGTAACGCCAAAAACAAGTAAATATAGGGTTACTATTATCCACTTAAATACCCACAACATGATTGCACAAGCAACGTCCGTATTTGGTAATAACGGTGTTAACATTGAAAACTTAGTTAATAAATCCCGTGGGAATTACGCTTACACGGTAATAGATACCGATAACGAAATCCCCCCACACGCTTTAGACGCGTTAACTAACGTTGATGGTATTATTAGAGTACGTCTTATCAAATAAATAAAAGTTATAATAATGTGAAACAATTTTATACAATAATTATTGTAAAATAATTGTATATTAAAATTTTATATAATTAAAAGCCCTGTTAAAACAGGGCTTTTTATTTTTATATTACTA
Organism: Clostridia bacterium; assembly: GCA_017624285.1. Lineage (GTDB taxonomy): Bacteria > Bacillota > Clostridia > Christensenellales > Borkfalkiaceae > UBA11475. The sequence goes on along the minus strand of JAGANI010000061.1, from coordinate 2,772 downwards.
AAAAGATTTTATATAGCTTAGCATTAAAATTAACTTTACACTACTAAGAAGTTGTTTATTAAATTAAAAAGTTCTTCTTTAACTAAAGTTGGTTTAGTAAAAGATAAATCTATTAAAGACAGCACCTTATTATATATATCCGTATCAATTATATTTTTGCCACTTAACGCCAAAATTTTGCCATCGTCTGTTTTTAATAAATCTTCAGACTTATAATAAACCTCTTCACTTAACTTCTCGCCTGGGCGTAAACCAATAATTTCCACCTCAATAGTCTTATCGGTATTAGGTGAAATTATATCAATAAGCTTTAACGCTAAATTGTAAATATTTACTGGTTTACCCATGTCTAAAACGTAAATTTTACCAGTATCGGTAAAAGTACAAGTTTTAAGTATTAAAGAAACGGCTTCCGGGATGGTCATAAAAAACCTTTCGATATTTTTATCCGTAACAGTAACAGGACCACCGTTTTTAATTTGCTTTATAAATAATGGTATAACCGACCCGTTAGAGTTTATAACGTTGCCAAACCTAACGGCTGTAAAAATAGTTTTGGATATATTAGCGTAATGTTTTACTAAAAATTCCCCAACAAGCTTAGTTGCGCCCATAACTGAAGATGGATTTACGGCTTTGTCCGTTGAAATTTGTAAAAATATTTTAACGTTATATTTATCACATGCCTTTATAACGTTAAGCGTACCTAAGACGTTGTTTTTAACTGCTTCGTCAGGGGCATCTTCCATCAAGGGGACGTGTTTATGCGCAGCGGCATTAAATACGATATCAGGCTTGTATTTATTAAAAATTAAGTCAAGCTTATCATATTCCCTAACGTTAGCGATTTCAACTAAAACATCAGTATTAGTATCTAAATATTTAAGTTCTTGCTGGATATCGTAAGCGTTGTTTTCGTAAAAATCTAAAATGATTAATTTTTTGACGCTTAACTTAACTAATTGACGACACAACTCACTACCGATAGAACCACCCCCACCGGTAACTAATACGGTTGTATTTAAAAATGTATCGCCGTATCCTAAAGGGTTAAAAACAAACTCCTTACGGCCGATTAAATCTTCAATTATTACGTTATTTATTGCGTCCATAATCATCCTAAAAGTGTTCATTTGTAAAAACAATGGTATACGTATGCTATTATTTTTTTAATTAAGCACGAATACCACCTTAATTACAGTTTTATTATAATCCTTTTTTTTATATTTGTCTACTCTATTTTAATATTAGCAAAAAGCAATTACTTAGTAAAAAAGCCCCCGCAAAAAGCGAGGGCTTAATTATTTAGTTAGTTAAGGTTAAAATTAGTCTTCCTTTCTTTTAGCCTTTCTTACACCGATATAGGTTGCGCCAAGTAATGCGGATACGCCAACAAAGCCTAAGCCAGATACTGCCGATACAACTGACTTACAACCACCCTTATCACCACCGTTATCGGGGTTTTCAGGATTTACAGGAGGTTGTTCAGGTTGAATCGGGTCAACTTCTTTAAGAACAAGCGCTGCAATAGCGTCTTTAATTCTATCAGTATAGATATCTGCCTTAGATTGATCCATATCGCCATTTAATGCTATAACAGCTTCAGCGATAGTTTCTAACTCGTTCCACTCTCTTGCAACGTAATCGTCTTTATTTAAAGCTTCGTATTGAGCGATAACCTCGTTAAGTTCGGTCATATCAGCCCTTTCAACAAGTTTACCATAGCCTTTATCGAGTTCTTTAATAAAATCGTCAACGTCTTCAACGGATAAGTTAGCAAGGTCGGTACAAGCTTCAAACTCACTAATAGCCTTATTTAACGTCTTGCAAGATATAGACGTGTATTTGCTTTGGTCAATCGCTTTATAGGTGTTAACCTTTTCAAGTAAAGCAGTTGTATCGCCTCTTAACTTAAGGGTAGCGATTGCTTGACGTAAAGTAGCGTTTAATTCGTCAGCTTCTTTCTTAGTTAAGCCTGAGATATCTGCAGGGATACCTTCGATAGTATCACTAATAGCGTTCCAGCTATTTAAGGTATACTTGTCTTCGTCAGCGTTTGTTAAGAAAGCAATAGCATTTTTAAGCATAATCTTATCGTCTGCATCAGCATAAGTAACTTCAAAGTTATCAAACTTAACTTTGGTCTTATATGCGATTAAGCCGATATCAGTCATATCAGAAGTAACAAAACTTGAATCAACTTCGATAGAAGTTAATACTTCAAATTCACCAGTAAAGTATACGTAAATACCTTCCGTACTAGAAACAACGTAAAGCTTTAAGCCTAAGTTGTAGTTATAGTTAAACGTCTTGGTTACGATTGCGTCGCCTACTTCACCGTTTACAATCTTATTGATGGTAAGCGTAATACCGTAGTCGTAAGCGGGCTTTTTAACCATAACAGCGTAACCGGTAATAGAATCGATTGTGCCGTTAGATTTTGCTAAAACGATTAAAGCGATATCGATTGGACCATTTTGAGTAGTAGCAGGTTTAACTTCAAACTTAGTTAATACTTTGCTTGCGCCGTTGGTTAAGTAACCGCTGTTTTCGGTTTCACTAGTAGTTAATACACCACCAGCAACGGTAACGTTACCAGAAGTTAACTTGTTAGAAGCAACGTCGTTTTCTACGTCAAAGGTGTTAACGTAAGTGTTACCATCAACAATGTACTTATCTTCTAAATCAGAAGTATCGATCATATCAAAGTACATACCGTAACGGCTGTGGAATACTTCGTTAAACGGTTTGAAGGTTAATACGCCTTGATTT
>JAGANI010000060.1 GCA_017624285.1 Clostridia bacterium | reverse complement strand
TATTTTTAGCCTTGTGGCTAAAAGTGATATGCAAGTATCTTGCGTTATATTTTGACCTGTGGTCAAAGTTATATTATATTTGCCTAACTTTCACTACAAGTGAAAATATCACTTTGCGTTAGCAAAATATCACGCCGAAGGTATATCACTTGCCGTTAGGCAAATATAGTTGTGGCGTAACGATAATACCTATCGCTACGCCACTAAACAGCCCGTTTTTTTATTAAAACATATTAAAATAATGCTAAAATTTAAGTAAAAAAGTAAAATAATGCATTTATTTAAACAAAAAAAGTGCTATAATATAAAAAAAAGGAGGTTTTATATGAAATTAGGTGTTTGTTGTGGCATTGATAAAGCTAAATTAGTTAAAGACGCTGGTTACGATTACGTTGAAGAAAATTTTACCAAAATTAATAAATTAAGCGATGATGATTTTAACGCTTTAGTTGATGAATATAAAAAAATAGGCATACCCGTATACGCTACAAATTGCTTCTTCCCTGGGGATTTTAAGTTATACGAGCATGAAAAGGAATATTTTTACGACTACGTTAAACGTGGGTTTGAAAGGGTTAGTAAACTTGGTGTAAAAGTCTGTGTTATAGGTAGTGGTGGCGCGCGCATGATACCCGACGGGGTAAAAAAGGAAGTCGCTTTAGAAAAATTTACCGCCCTTTTAGCGTATATTGCCGATATCGCTAAAGATTATGGCATAAATATAGTTATCGAACCTTTAGAAACTGGTGAAACCAACTTTATACATACCGTTGGCGAAGGTGCTTCTATTGCAAAAGCAACCGGCAAAGACAACGTTAAAGTACTTGTGGATTTTTACCACTTTTACCTAAATAACGAAGCCGACGACGGTCTTAAAAAAGCCGACGGCAAACTTTACCACGCACATATTGCTAGACCTAATAAGGATAGAAAAATGCCTACTGAAGTAGAAATACCGACCATTGAAAAGTGGAGTAATTTATTTAAAGAAGTTGGCTATGATATCGCGTTAAGTTTAGAAGGCTCTATCGATTTTGAGTCCGACCTAGTAAAAACTAAAAAGATAGTAGATATATTCAATAAATAAACCGCAATTAAAAACCCCCGACAACTCGGGGGATTTTTTTATGCTAAAATCATAACGGGTACGTATAAAGTCGATGCTCTACCTGGTGCGGTAAGTTCAACTATAACCTTAATATCAGAAGTTACGTCACCGATTTTTACGGTGAAGTTTGTTTTAGCGGTAAAATCGCCAACAGGGGTTATCATAACGTTTCTATCGCCTAAAACTTCGACCCCGTCGGGGGTGTAATAGTTAATTTTAAGCACAGTAGGCTTACCTTCCATAAACCAATGTGAGTTGATAACCATTTTATAATTGATTTCCGTATTAGGTTTAACTACCGGTTTAACGTCAGGTGTTACGTCTACGTCGCAAAGGGTGCAACTAGCCGATACAGTATAAGGTTTAATGTTATCTAAAATAGGAACGATACGCTTATTGATAGCGGTTTCAATCCTTTGTAATTGCTCAGCTTTAGGCGTGGTTTCGCCGTCGGTAAGCTCGATAATATTTTTATGGAAATACTTGTTGTCTGCTGTGATATTGTATGCATAAAGCACGTGGCCACATAACTCTACTACCCTTTCGGTAAGCTCGGTACAAGTTTTGGGCGCTTGCATTTTAAAGTTAGTGTGTTTTGGCACGCAAACTGTTACGATATCGTCGCCGATGTATTCACACCAATCGGTGGGGATGCCTTTCATACCGTGTAATAAACCTAAGGTTGCACCTACGGTAGCGCCGGTACAGTCAGTATCGTCGCCACAGTTGATTGCTGTAATCATACTCTTTTTAAAGTCGCCTTCACCATAAAGTAAACCGATAACTGCGTAAGCAACGTTAGACGGTGCTTGGAACCAGCCGTCGCCGATATCTTTATTAGTTTCTAAAATAATATTACGCGCTTCTAACCAAGTTTTGCCGTTTTTGTAGCAATCTAAAACGATGTTTATGCTTTGCGCCATACGGCTGTTTTTAGGTATACATTTTAAGCCGACGTTGATGCAATCAAAAATATCGTCTAACACAAATGCGGAAGATTGCATTGCCGATACGAACATCGCTGCAAAAGTACCCTCGCCTGCGCCGTGGTCAACCATGGCGTCTGCCATAGAATATTTAACTGCTAAATTAGGTATACCAGGTGCTACGCAAGCCCAAATTTCAGTCCTGATCCATGCGCCGTTGCTATCCTTCCAAAAATCGTTATCCCAGTCGCCTGAAGCAGGTGCTTTTATGCCCCTATTCATATTTACTTTACAAATGCCGTATTCGTTCCAATAAGGAAGTATAAATGAAGTCCAAAACTCCCCTAAAGATTCAGCAGTAATGTTTTGCGGGCCGATATGCTCTAACGCATAAAGCCAAACGAGTTGTAAATCTAAATCGTCGTTAGGTAAAACTTCGCCCTTTTGGGTGATAAAACCTTTAATATCTAAAACTTCACGCTTGCCTTCGTAAGGCGTACCCATAGTACCACCTATATTTTTACCTATCCAGCACGCTTTAACTTTATCTTTATATTCGTTAATATTTAAAAACATAAAAACCTCCGTTTTCTTTTATACTTTAATAGTATCAAAAAACACGGAGGCTTTCAATATGTTATTTTTACTTTTTATAGTATGTAATTTTTACTTTTTAAAAATTCTGATTAAAAGCGCTTTATTTTTTAGTTGTACGATATTCATTAGGGGTAAAACCAGTATATTTAGTAAATGCGTGGTAAAATACGCCCCTATCAGAAAAACCAGATTTATTAATTATCTCTTCTACAGAAAAATCCGTAGAAGTTAAAAGGTCTTTTGCTAAGTCTATACGTTTTTTGGTGATATACTCGGTTAGCGAGCAACCGAATTTTTGCCTAAACACGCGTGAAAAGTATGATGGATTATAAAAAACTTTTTCGCTTAAAGAAGAAAGAGTAAGCCTTTCGCCAAGGTTATCGTCTATATAGATTTTTAAATCGTCCCAAGTGGTTTTTGGAAGCAAACCATCATCAAAAACGGCAGTTTTACGAAGCATTTTAGTTAAAAGGATTGATAAATAATTGCCCAAAACCTTATTTTTATAAACCTTTGGGTTACTAAATTCTTCAAACATTGCGTCTAAGATAAACTCTACTTCAGTCCTATCTTTACCGGTAAAGGTTATGCGCCCGCCGTTTTTATCCATGCGCATCTCGTCAAAAACGGTAAGCGATAAAACCGATAAAGCGTTTTCCTGCGTGATGATTTCGTTTGCCAATACTTTTGGTGAGAAAAATATATTATAATAATAAAAATCTTCACACTCGTGAAAGGCGTGGCTACTACCGTAATTTATAAATAATACGTCGCCACGACCGACGTTGTACTTATTGTCGTCGATATACTGAATACATTTACCCGAAACTACGTAGACGATTTCGATAAAATCGTGCTGGTGCGCTTTTGTTTCCTTACCCTCAATGCTTTTGGTAATACCGATACCGTCTTCAGAATTTAAATAATCGGCAAATTTATAAGTAAACATTAGTTTTTAACCGTAAAACCTAATTGATTTAAAAATTTAACGGAAAGTTCAAACCACTCTTCTGCAATAGGTTCTAAACAATACGGCGCTCCTTTGTTGGAAGTTTCTAAATTACAAAGCGATAAACCGTGTACGCCTTGACGGAATATATGTAAGTCGTACGGCACTTTATTTAAGGTTAAAGCGTCTGCCATTAAAATAGAATTTCTTACAGGTACGGCGTTATCACCGTAAGTTGCCCAAATAAAGCAAGGAGGAGTGTTTGGGGTAACGCGTTTTTCTACTGAAAGTTTATCAAAAACGGCTAAGTCTTCCTCAGTAAACTCACTTTTATCTTTACGAATACCTGTTAAGTTTGACCTAGTACCACCGTGCGTACAATCGCTAAACGTGATTACTGGATAGCATAAAACAGAAGCATCTGGACGACATAATAAAGCCTTATCTTTAAGGGCGGATTTAACTGCGTCGTCGTCAAACATGGTGGAAATACACCCTGCAAGATGCCCACCTGCTGAAAAACCTATTACGGCAATTTTATCTTCTAAAAGATTGTATTTATTAGCATTTTCCCTTACGTACGCCACAGCCATAGCGGCTTCTATAAGCATAATGGGGTGTTTAGCCTTATCGCTTTCTTCAGTAACGGAATATTCAACCGTAAAAACGCTAAAACCTTTTGCTAGGTATGAAAAAGCTATAGGCTCGTTTTCCCTATCGGAACGCATTGCGTAACCGCCACCTGGGAATATTATCATAGAAGGTCTAAGTCTTTCGCTAGTGTATTCATTAGAACGCTCTATAACAAAAGCGTTTAAATATCCCCTAGCTTCGGGATATGGGCGTGCTAGATTAAAATACGCGTAAAGGTCAATCTTTTTTTCAACAATCATAATAAGTCTCCTAAACCTTTTTGTTTTATTATACTACCGCTTAACTTTTCCGTCAAGCCCTATTGATTTTTTTAACATAATTTGATATAATGTTTTTATTAATTAATTAAGAGGTTTTTATGAATTACCATATAAACACAGGCTTAATACACGAAAAATTTACCACCGATTGCGAGTGTCCTTTATGCCAGATTAAAAAGGCTGTTGAAGAACAGTTTTTAACCGAATATTTAAACGACGCCGTTACCGACGACGATACTAGAAACGAAGTTAATGCTGAAGGTTTTTGTTTTGACCACTACAAAAAACTTTTTAGTAGGCCAAATAAACTTAGTTTAGCGCTTCAAGTATCTACACGCTTTAATACGGTGTTAAAAAATGCAGGCACGCCTACCGACGCAAAAAGCGCCGTTAAAACTGCTACAGCGTTAAAAAAATCGGCAACCACTTGTATCATTTGCCATCAGCTATCTATCGCTATGGGTAGATATTACATCGGTGTTGCGGAGCTTTATTTAAAAGAACCCGTTTTTAGAGAAGAACTTTTAAGTTGCAAAGGTCTTTGCTTAAACCATTATGCTGAACTATTAAATTACGCCAAATACGCAGGTAGTAAAACTAAAGATTATATAAAAGATTTGACGTTTGTACAAGAGCGCGCTTACGAGCGTTTAAATACGGAGTTAAAATGGTTTTGCGACAAGCACGATTACCGTAATCGCTTAAAACCGATAGGTACGTCTATCGACATTTTACCACGTATGTGTGAAAAAATTTATAGTAAAGAGTTAAACGACTAGCTTAATTTTACCTAACCAAAAATAAAAAATTGACGCTAAAGTCGTATTTGATTAGCGGAAAAATTAGAACGTTGACAATAGCGTCAATAAATGGTATAATCGTTGTAAACTCAACAAAATTGTACTAAAGAGGTTTTGTATGGATAAATATTTAATATTTTTAGATGCATCAGCTGATATAGATTTAGCTTACGCTAAAGAAAACGATATCGACTTCGTTTATATGAACTACACATACGACGATATATCTGGTAAAATTAAAGGTAATGAAACTGATGAAGAACTAAGAAATTTTTACGCTTTAGTAAAAGGTGGCAAACTGCCATCGACCTCGCAAATAGCACCGTATTTGTATGAAGAATTATTTACCCCCTACTTAAAAGACGGAGTATCTATATTATATATTTGTTTATCAAGTGGATTATCATCGACGTATCAATCTGCGGTACTTGCTTCAAAAAACTTAAAAGCAAGCTTCCCTGAAAGCGATTTGGTTGTCGTTGATAGTTTATCTGCCGCAGGTGGTATCGGTATCCTTTGCGAAAGGGCTATTAATAATAAAAACAACGGTCTATCAATTTTTGATAACGCCAAAGATTTAGAAGACTTGCGCACTAAAATTTTTATTAACGTTACCGTAGAAGATTTAATGCACTTAAAACGTGGTGGCAGGGTAAGCGCTGCAACGGCTTTTGTTGGTACGCTTTTAGGTATTAAACCAATTATCAAGGTTACAAAAGACGGCACTTTAGAATTGTTTGAAAAGAAAAAAGGTCTACGCCAAGCAGTAAACTTTATGGTTGATAACTACGTAAAAGAGTGTAATTTAGATAGTAACCTAACCGTATACGTATTACACTCTGATAACGACGCTATTTTAGAATACGCCGTTAATAAGGTTAAAGAGGTAAACCCAAAAGCTAAAATTAAGACAAAAGTGATTACGCCCATAATAGGCACGCATATAGGTCCAGGCGCTATTGCTATTTTAGCTGAAAGTAAGTAAAATTTAAAAACAAAGCACCCCGTAGGGTGCTTTTTTTGTTTTTTAATAGGTTTTATAATACTGCGGTGTAAACTTCTTCCCCGCCGTTAATAAATACTTCTAAAACGTAACCATCCTTAACAACGCTTAAATCGTTTATTTTACCCTTGTACACAACGGGAGTACGATTAGTGCGCTTAACAATAAACCCGTCTTTAGTTAACTTAAGGTTAGTATCACTATCACTTAAATAACCTTGTACTTCTTTAATAGGGTATGCTACGATTTTGCCATCTTTAAGTAAAATCTCTTTAGGTAGCGACATACAGCCTATGTTGTTATCGGTAAAATTAGCGTAAGCCCAACCCGATACCCAACTAATTAGGATACAACGATTTTTAGTATCTTTAAAAATTTGACCAGCGTACTGATCCGGACCTTTATCAATAAAAGCCGAAGTATTTACGGTAAACTTGTTATCTATAAAATCGCCGAGCATAATGGAAAAATAGTGGGAATCCTTTTTGCAAACGGACGTTGAAACTAAAAGCTTATCGCCAAATTGCATGATAGAAGAACACTCGCAATAAATACAATCTTGCCACTCAGCTAAAACGCCTAAATAGTCCCAATTAATTAAATTTGACGACGTATATAACAATAAATTTGCAGTTTTTTTGCTTACGTCCCCCGACGCTATAACTAGATAATAATCGTTGCCGATTTTTGTAACCGCTGGATCACGGAAATCCTTGCTACCATCAACTGGAAAAGTTTTTATAATGGGGTTGGCGTCGCATTTTGTAAAATTAATACCGTCTGTTGAATACGCCATACTTACCGACTGTATACTATTGCCCTGACCATCTTTTGCAACCGACGCGTAAAAAAGGTATAGCACGTCGCCACTAACAATTGCCGTGCCAGACCATACGCCGTCTTTATCGTAAGGCATATCGGGATATAAAGCAATAGGGAGTTCTGTAAAAGAAACAAAATCTTTAGTGACGGCATGTCCCCAATGCATAGGCTCGTACCAAGGGGCTTCGCAATTAGGAGAGTGTTGATAAAATAAATGATACTGCCCCTTATACTCTACCAAGCCGTTTGGGTCGTTTATCCACCCCTTTTTTGGTTTATAGTGAAATTTTAATTTTTGTTTGTAATCCATAACTAAAAAGTACCTAAAAACGCTATACGTGTACGATTTTTTACGACATATTATAGACCAAGCAATTTATACCAACGGATAAAATCATCCTTTTTATAAATCGGGTAACCCGTTATAAAGTGGTTTTTATAGTTTTTGCCGTCAACGGAATAATCTATAACTAAGCATCTTTGTTCAAAATAAATATTTGATAAAACGTCTAAATTTTTATTTGAATTTTTATCAATATTAACGATGCCTTCTAAAAAAACTTCGTTAGTATCAGCATCATAAATTTTATAATTAACCGATTTATCTTGAAGCGTATCGTTAATAACGTTTACTTGATATTGACTATTGTTGTTTTCAAAAACGGTTACCAAAACAGGCTCGTACGACCTACTAACAGACGTAAAGCCGGGCTTTTTATCAAAATAAAAATCAACTAACGCTTCTGAAAATTGTGGCCAACCATCTAATAAGTTCCATAAAATTAACCCCGTCTTGTAGGGTTTGCCGTTGCGGGCGTTTTCCACAAAAAACTTATTGCCCTCCGAGTGGACGAATTGCGAAAGCATACAAAACTCCTCATAATCGGTGGGAAGATAGCCAAAAAGCATCCTGATATGGTTTTCCATAATTTCGATACGATTAACTCTACCCTTTTGGTCAACGGAGTGCAGAGCCCAAACTTCGTCGTGACGACTATTTAGTAAATCACTAGGAATAAACTTTTTAAGCGAATTTACCGATACCGAACCGTGTACGCCCATTTCGCTACAAAAACGCGCTTTTGCATCTTTATAAAATGGCGCTTTGAACCACTTTCTTGCACCCCAAAGATGGTTTTCTGGCGAGGTATTAGCAGGTTTATTGATAAACGCCTTTGCAGTTATATACGGCGAAGATGGTAAATAATCCCTAAACTGGTCGTGTTTTACCACGGCTGTTTTTAAAACTTGCCTATTTATAACGTTTACTTCTGGATTGATGCCATAACACTCAAAAAGTGCGTCAATCTCGTTATCACCTGCCCAAATTGCTAAGGACGGGTGGTTGCGTAATCTTTTAATAACGTACTCGGTTTCACGCTCGATTTTATCATAGAACTTTTGCGTAAAAGAATATGGCGAGCATGCAAAACCAAAATCCTGCCACACCATAATGCCCTCGGTATCACAAAAATCAAAAAAGGCGTCGGATTCGTACAGATTGCCACCCCAAGAACGGATACAATTTACGTTACTATCTTTAATAAAGGGTTTAGCCTGTTCAAACCTAGATAAATCTTCCGAGTGATAGGGCGATAACGGAACCCAGTTTACACCACGGACGAAAATCCTTTCACCATTGACGATAAAGCAAAAATCGCCCATAGTTTCGCCAGTTTCGGTTATAGAAAGGGTAATTTTTCTAATACCAACTTTTTTAGTATAGCTTGCAACGACTTCGCCGTCCTTTTTTAACAAAATGGTTAAGTCGTACAAATTAGGCTCGCCAGCACCTTTGGGCCACCATAGTTTTGGGTTTTGGACGTTATTGATATGGTGATTGTGGCTTTTTATCTTTTTGTTATCTATAAATAGCGTACTATCGCCATGGGTTAAGGAAACTTCAACCGCTAAATTAGCAAACAAATCTTTAATAGACCTAGTTTCGACACTATAAGCCACTAAGACGGTAGCCGTGTCGCTATTAGCGCGTATGGTTGAAAAATAAACGTTAGTAAGCTCGAACTCAGGAACTTCTTCTATATAAACGTCTTTAAAAATACCAGCAGAAACCGCCCTGGGCATAATATCCCACCCATAGGTGTGCGCTGGACGTCTTAGCATGGGGATTTCAGAATTATTCCACCCCAAATACTCTACCGCAGTAAACGGAACGGATGATGCGTTTATTACTGTAGAATATACTTTGACTTCTAAAATATTTTCTTCCTTTAAGTTATCCACCGTAAAAGTATGACCCATAAACATGTTATCGGAAGAACCAATTTTTACGCCGTTTATAAAATAATCACAAATAGTATCTACGCCTTCAAAAACAATTCTGTGCGGAACAGACGGATTTTTTACGGTAAACTTTTTACTAAAAACATAGTCGAAAGTTTCAAACTTTTCAGCAAGAGTGATATTTGAGCCGTAATGCAAATCTTTTGGAAGCAACCCTGCCCTGATAAAATCAAACTCGACGTTACCGGGAACGGTGCAAGGTATAGTGCCTTCCGTAGAAGAAATATTATCTTTATAATATAGCGACCAATCACTACCTGATAAATTATATCTCATAAAACACTCCTAAAACAGGGTTTTTTCGATTTCTAAACATAAAAAGTGATAAATAGGTAAATGATACTCTTGAATCTTATAAGTTTCGGTCTCTGGCGCTTTAATACAAACGTCGCAAAGTTCGCTTAATTTACCCCCGTTAGCGCCTGTAAAGCCTATTGTTGCGATATTTAAGGCTTTTGCAACTTCTATCGCCTTAACGACGTTTTTAGAGTTGCCAGAGGTGGATAACCCGATTAATAAGTCGTTTTTAGAGGCAAGCGCGTAAAATAATTGCGCGTATGAAAACTTAAAATCCGCGTCGTTGCCCACCGCTGTTAAAGCTGAAGTTAGCGCAGTTAAATCTATACAAGGTACGCCTTTTTGTAAAACGCAAGCGGTTTCCTTACCACTATCGGAAATAGCAGATAGTTTTTGCTTAAAATCATCGTCAATGGGGCGTTTTTTAGCAAAATCTTTTAAAAGTTCACCAGCGATATGGGCGGAATCCGATGCAGAGCCACCGTTACCACAGATTAAAATTTTACCGCCTTTTTTATAGCAATCAAGCATTTTTGAAAGCGCTTTTAATATATCGTCTTTAATAACGTTAAGCGCAGGATATCTAGAAAAAAGTTCCATAGTAGCCTCACTATTTACTGTATTTTTTGTAAGCATATACCGCCGCCGATAGCGAAGAATAATCGTCGATTTCTTCCTTTAAAAAGGAGGGTAAAATCTTGACGCAAGCAGCATTTACAGGAAGCGCTTCCTCACGCATACGGGCAACGGCTTTATCGTATAATAAATCTTCGTTACGTTGGTAAACGCCACCTATAACGATACGATCCGGATTGAATAAATCAACTAAAATAGCCAACACGTCCCCCAGTTTTTGCGCTGTTACGTCAAAAACCTTTTTGGCGCAAGCATCACCGTTTTTAGCGTGCACCGCAACGTCTTTAGCAGTAATTTTATAAGCCTCGTCAAAAGTGGAACATAGTGAAGTATATTCACCACGTTGGATGTATTCGGTAGCGAAAGCGATTGCCGTTTTTGCTATACCCGAACCACTTAAGAAGCCTTCTGCCGAGCCTACTTTGCCGTAACCTGGACCACCGAAGTTATCAAGCCTAACGTGGCCGATTTCGCCCGCTTGACCGATAGTACCTGAAAAAAGGTCGCCATTTAATATAAGCCCTGCACCAAAGCCAGTACCACAGGTTAAATAAATCATATTATCTACGCCCACACCAGCGCCAAAACGCCACTCCGCATAAGCGCAAGCATCGGCATCGTTTAGCAATATTGACGGTTTATTATACCTATCCGTAAACATTTTGCAAACAGGTATCGCCTTAAAGCCAGGTAAATTTGGCGGGGTGTTTATAAGACCACGTTTAATATCTAAAGGGCCACCGCAAATGATACCGATATAATCAAAACCAAATTTAAGTTGATCTATAGCATCAAAGATACGCCCAAAAGTAACGTCTGGGTCGTTTGGGTCGGTTTTAACGACCGTTTTATTGAGTGCTATAAGTTTGCCGTCGGTAAAAGTCCCGAAAGTTACTGCTGATTTTGTGCCGCCTATAGCGACACCTAAAAGTTTAATAATATTATCCATATTCTAATTATACAAAACACGTACACTCATTTACTTGCTATATTTTACGATATTTTTAGCATATTTTATCTTTTTTAAGGTTTTTACTTGTTTAAGATTGCATTTTTTGTTATAATTTTGCTATGAGATATTACACATTAGAAAACACCCGAAAGGAAAAAATTAAGGGTGGATATAAAATTTATCTAAATAACTCTGTTGAAAGTTTTTCCTGCCACTTCCACGAGTATTATGAAATTGAGTTTTTAATTTCTGGTAGCGCTAAAACAATTATAAACGGTATGGAGTTCGACCTAAAAAAAGGTTCTGCATACATACTTAGGCCGACCGATTTACACGAGTTTATACGTTTACCCGATACTAAGATGTACAGCATCAACGTGCATGGCAACTTTTTTGATGAAGAATTATATAATGAGTTTATTAATAAAAATACTTTTATTGTTACAAATTTTAACGAAAACGAGTTAAATTACGCTATATCTTTATGCGATAGTATGCAAATATTTAATAACTCTAGCAGAAAAGATATCCAAGCAAAAAACGTTATTGATTTATTTTTGAACTTATTTTTAGAAAAACATAGCGACGTTGTTTACGCCAAAACCCCTAACCCCATTTACGACGCTATAAAATTTATTAACGAGAACTTTACTAAAAACCCCACCTTAAAAGACGTTGCCGATTATATTGGCCTTGCCGAAACTTATTTTTGCCGTAAATTTAAGTTAACTACTGGAAAAACTTACGTGGAATATTTAAATAAATTAAAAACCGATTTTGCAAAAAGGCTTTTAGAAAACAGTTTATTAAGCGTTACCGAAATTTGCTTTTTATCGGGGTTTAACTCTATATCACAATTTATTAGGGAATTTAAAAAGGCGACTTTTTTTACCCCAAAAGAATATAAAACAAAAATTAAAAACGGCGAAATTACAATGTAAATATAAAAAAACGACGGATAACGTTATCCGTCGTTTTTATTTTTTTAATAAAATTATTCTTCATCATCAGGTAAAGTTTCAACTTCTTTTAAGGCGTTTAAAACAATTTCTATTTTATTTAAAACGTCTTCACGCCCATATCTAGTGGGTGATGACACAGCTATAACGTCCGCTACGCCAACTTTTAATTTTTGCGATAAATACTTTGCCTGTGGTTTAACCTTGCTTTTACCTAACTTATCGGCTTTGTTGCAATAAGCGTAAACGGTAAATGGAAGTGGTATAAGTAATTTATCATTTGATAGTCGTCAGCAGTTGGGTCATGACGAATATCTATTAGCGAAAAGGTATGTTGAACTAAAGTGTTTGCAAAAAAACTTTCCATTAAACGCGCCCATTTATCTTTTTCCGCCTTACTTACTTGCGCAAAACCATAGCCGGGTAAATCCGCCAAAATAAAATCGCCAAAATCAAAGTAATTTACAAGCCTAGTTCTACCAGGGGTGTTTGACGTTTTAGCAAGTTTATTTTTATTTGCAAGCATATTTATAAAAGTGCTTTTGCCGACGTTAGACTTGCCAGCTACGGCAATAATGGGCTTATCGCTTTTTAAAAAGCCCTTTTCATCTGCAACACTTGTGATAAAAGTTGTGTCCTTTATAACCATAATTTACCTACTTTTTTATCTTTTTGAAAGCATGTTTAAATACTTCGTCAGCGGTTTCTACCAGGATAAATTTAATTTTATCAGCAACTTCCTTAGGGATGTCTTCTAAATCCCTTTCGTTTGCTTTAGGAACGATTACCGTTTTAATACCTATCCTATGAGCGGCTAAAACTTTTTCTTTTAAACCACCGATTGCAAGTACTTTACCGCGTAAAGTGAGTTCACCAGTCATAGCGATATCTTTTTTAACTGGGTTACCTGTAAATGCTGAAAGTATCGCCGTCGCCATAGTAATACCTGCGCTAGGTCCGTCCTTTGGCGTTGCGCCTTCGGGTACGTGTACGTGAATATCTTTCCCCTCGAAAACGTCCTCGCTAATACCAAATTTATCTGCATTAGCGCGTATATAAGAAATACCTGCGCGGGCGGATTCCTTCATGACGTCGCCAAGTTTACCAGTTAAGATAATTTCACCTTTGCCACGCATCAAACCGACTTCGATAGCAAGCGTCGTACCACCAACGGCAGTCCACGCTAAACCAGTACATACGCCGACCTCGTCTTTATCTAAAGATAAATCTTCTAAATGGCGCTTTTTACCTAAAAGCTCGTTAACACGCGCCTTATCTATCGTTTGACAACCATCGTACTCTTTTAAGGCAAAGCCGGTTGCAATTTTACGAACTACTGAAGAAACTTCACGCTCTAAATTACGAACACCAGCTTCCATAGTATAACCCGTAATGATTTCCGTTAAAGCGTCCCTAGTTAAAACGACGTCGTCTTCAGTTAAACCACAAGCCGTGCGCGCTTTGGGGACTAAATATCTTTGGGCAATCTCTAACTTTTCTAGCTCTGTATAACCCGATAATGAAATTACTTCCATCCTATCAAGCAAGGGTGCTGGAATACCATCTAAGGAGTTTGCCGTAGTTATAAACATTACCTTAGATAAATCTATGGGGATTTCCATAAACCTATCGCGGAAGGTTGAATTTTGCTCGGGATCTAAAACTTCTAACAAAGCGCTTGCAGGATCGCCGTGGATATCTGAAGATAACTTATCGATTTCATCAAGTAAAAATACAGGGTTGATAGAACCAGCTTGCTTTAAGCCGTAAATAATCCTACCCGGCATTGCACCGACGTACGTCCTACGATGACCACGGATTTCAGCCTCGTCCTTAACGCCACCTAAACTCATACGGACGAACTTTCTATCCATAGCCCTTGCAATAGAAGTTGCAATAGACGTTTTACCCACGCCCGGAGGCCCTACGAAACAAAGGATAGGACCTTTTATCTTTTTAGTAAGCTGTAAAACAGCTAAATACTCGACAATTCTTTCCTTAACCTTTTCTAAACCAAAGTGATCGGCATCTAATATTGCTTTTGCCTTATTTAAGTCGTCGTTATCTTTTGTATAGGTATTTAAGGGTAAATCTTTAATCCAATCTAAATAGTTAAGTATTATAGAATAATCGGGAGAAGACGGATTGATTTTATCAAGCCTAGCGATTTCTTTAAGGAGTTTTTCTTCAGACTGCTTGTCTAAATTTTTACTCTTAACGTCTTTAGCGTAATTTTGTTTTTCTTCCTCACTATCGCCAAGCTCGGTGTGGATAGCCTTTAACTGTTCTCTTAAATAATACTCTTTTTGACCTGCGTCGATATTTTTGCGAACCATCGCGTCGATCTTTTTTTGCACCTTGCCGATCTCTAGCTCGTTACCCATAATAACGGCGAATTTTTCTAAACGTTCTAAAGTAAAATCTTCATCTAAAACAGATTGCTTTAAGTCGTTTTTTACCGGCAATACGGATAGGGCGTTATCAATAAAAAAGTTACCCCCGTCCATACCCGTTAAGGTGGTAATCATATCTTTTGAAATAGATTTATTAAGCGAAGCATACTCTGCAAAAGCGTCCTTTGCCGTACGCGTTGCGGCTTCTAAAACGACGTCTTCTTCAGGATCGACGTAGTCCGATCTAACAATGGAAACCTTTAAAAAGTCTTGGTTATCAATAAAGGAAACTATTTTTGCGCGATATAAAGCTTCGGCGCTGATTTTTAAAACGTCGCTCGTGTTGGATTTAACAACTTGCCTAATTTTACACACTACACCGGTGGTGTAAACTTCAGCCTTTTTAGGGTCGCTATCGTCGGGGTCTTTTTGCGAAGATATAAACACCCTGCCGTTATAATATTTTGCGTTTTCTACTGCAGCGACGGTCATCTTTCTACCGACGTCAAAATTAATAAACGTCGACGGAAAAACCACCCTGCCCCTTAACGCTATCATAGGGAGTTCAATCGTATCAGGATTTTTAACTACTACTTCGGTAGAAGAACTATCTACTTCAGGTTCGTTTAAGTCTTTTATAATTTCTTCCATACTTCACCTTAATTAGTAATTTTGTCTTTTAATTTACCCCGTTTGTGGGTTATTTTGGTAAAAATTAAAAATCTTTACCATCTAATATGGTATTTATTATATCTACAATTGGGAAGTCTGCAACGTCGGCAACAATATATCTTACTGCTTGTTTAACTTCTTCTACAGCATTTAAAACAGCAAAAGACAAGCCGAATTTTAGTAGCATTAAGTCGTTAGTGCTATCGCCCATAGTTATCGTTTCGCTTTCTTTAATGTTAAAATAGTTTGCTATAAAACTAGCACCCGTGTACTTGTTACTATCTTTAGAAACCATTTCTATAAGCCAAGGCGCACCACTATTTACTATAATTTTGCCGTCGTACTTATCCGTTATGTATTTTTGGAAAACCTTTTCGTCTTCATCTGGGTCTTTTTGTAAAATTATCCTACAAAAAGTTTCGTTTGAATTTTGACAATACTCTGCTAAATCGTCGTGATAATGAACAGGGGTATGTACGCTATGATAGTTGATATACTTTAATACGCCAGGTCCGTTACCCTCGTAATGGTATTCTCTAGAAATAGTCGTAGCCTCTTTGCCAAAAGCGCGAGCGTCTTTAACCAAACTTGCGACGGTTTTGCCGTCCATACCACCCTCTTTGATAAAATTGCCGTCAATAATTATTTGAGAGCCTTGGTTTACGCAAAGCGCATCTATAGTTAAGTTTGCATTGTCTAAAATCTTTTTTACCGAGTTATACGGTCTACCCGTACAAATAACAAATTTACCACCGTTGTTACGATACCTTTCGATAGCATCCCTTACTACCGTCGGCATCACGTGTGAGTCTGACAAGGTGGCATCGTAGTCGGAAATAATTAATTTATACTTCATTTAAGTCTTCTTTTAATTAAAATCTTTACCCTCTAATACCATTTCTATAACGTGTTTTACAGGTAATTTGTCGATACTTGGCGCAATATACTTTGCCTTTTGTTTTAATAAATCGCTACCACTTGCAACTGCAATAGGAAAGCCAAAATCTAATAACGCTAAGTCGTTTGTACTGTCGCCTATGGTTATAACTTCGTCCTCGTTTATACCAAAATGCTCGGCAATAAATTTACTTGCCGTATATTTTGTGCAAGTTTTATTTATAACTTCTATTATAATAGATGCCCCACTATTAAAATTAATTATATCGGTGTATTTTGATAAAATCTCTACCACCTTATCCGTATTTTCGTCAGGGGTTTTCATTACGTTCATCTTTTTTACGTAACCACTTAGCGACTTTAATTGTCCTAAAATGTCGGTAACGTATGCTTGTTTTCTTGGAAAAAACCTTTTGTAATATTCCATAGGTGGATATCCCTCGCAGTTATAATACAAGCACTCATCCGTGTAAAAACAGAACTCTTTTTTGACTGTTAAAAGTTCTTCTAAAATAGGGACAAGCGTTTGTACTGGGATACCTGCCTTTTTTACAAAATTGCCGTTTACCTTAATATCTGCGCCTTGAAATGTAAGTGTAGCGTCGATATCGATAGGTAACGTTTTTAAAGTGTCTTCTGCCGACGGCGTTGCCCTACCCGTACATAAAACAAACTTGCCACCTGCTTTTTTGTACTCGACAATTTTGTCGCAAGTTTGTTGTGGTATTATGCCACCCTCGGTTGCCAAAGTCCCGTCGTAGTCGGAAATAATCATTTTGTACTTCATGTAGGTAATAGTGTCCTTATAAAATGAGATTTTCTTCTTTTAATACTTTTAAAATTTCGTCAGCGTGCTTATCGCCAATGCCTTCAACGGAAAGTAAATCTTCCCTCGTGGCAGAAATAATGCCTGATAAATCGCGAAATTTTGCTAAAAGCGCCTGCTTTTTGACTTTGCCGATACCGTTAATATTATCTAAAACCGACGTCAAACTGCGCTTACCCCTTAAGCTACGATTAAACGATATTGCAAAACGGTGGGCTTCATCACGCAAACGTTGTAAAAGCCTTAACGCGTAGTCAGATTTATCGATCAAAATACTTTCTTTACTGTAAAGAGTAAAAACTTCCTCCTCGCGCTCGGCAAGAGAGATTAAATCTATACCAGTAATGGAAAGTTTATCAAACACTTCTTTTACGGCGGAAAGTTGCCCCTTGCCACCATCTATTACGATTAAATCGGGTTTTGGAAATTTGTCTTCTTCCTCCGTGCCTAATTTTAGTAAACGACGGGTTAAAACTTCCTTCATACACTCGAAATCGTTATTGCCTTCAACAGTTTTGATTTTAAAACGGCGATACTCGTTAGCGTCCTTTACCCCATCGGTAAAGACCACCATTGAGCCTACTTTATCAACACCTGATATGTGCGAAATATCAAAACACTCCATACGTTTTGGATAGTTAGATAAGTTTAACACACGTTGAAGTTTTTGGCAAGCAATTACAGTCATATCTTCTTTATGGCGTATTTTGCCAACGGATTTTTCTAAATAATCCTGAGCGTTTTTCTCACTCATTTCAACAAGTTGCTTTCTTACCCCTTGTTTTGGGGTTAAAATGCTGACGCGCTTAGCAAATTTTTCCTTAAAAAAGCCTTCTAATAAAACGTCGTCGATAGCAATAGGCACTAAAATTTCGTCAGGTAAATCAATCCCGTCCATGTAGTAACGGGTTATAAATGCGCGCAAGCCTTCTTCTAAAGTAAATGAAGCGTCCTCCTCGTCAAACGATTTAGCGCCAAGCATCCTGCCTTTACGAATTATAAGTACGTTATACACGGTATATATACCGTTTGAAGCAACACAAATTACGTCAGCATCGATAAAATTATTTAACGCTGTGATACGACGTACTTTTAACTTTTCTAAACTTTTTAACTTCTCGCGACAATTTAGGGCGGCTTCAAACTCCTCGTTTTCAGCATAACTTTGCATGCGTGCGTTTAATACTTGCTTAGGTAAATCATCGTCGCCACCAGATAAAAAATCGATAGCGCTTTTTACTTGTTTAAAATATTCCTCCTTACTGACCCGACCACTACACGGCGACAAGCATTTGCCGATATGATAATTTAAACACTCTCTTTTAGTTTTATCGGGGGAAATTATTGTGCTACACGGACGAAGTTTATAGGTAAAATTAACAAGATCTTTAATCTCGTCAGCATTAATACCACCCATAAACGGACCAAAATATTTAGCGCCGTCTTTTAAAATACGCCTAGTTACAATACAATGCGGGAAGTCTTCTTTTAAGTTAATTTTTATATACGGATAAGTTTTATCGTCTTTAAGTAAAATATTGTATTTTGGTTTATGTTTTTTTATAAGGTTATTTTCTAGCGATAGAGCGTCGATTTCAGTATCGGTAATGACGTAATCAAAATCTTTTATATGCGAAACCATCGCCATGACCTTTTCCGTCTTGACGCTATTAAAAAAGTACTGGCGTACCCTATTTTTAAGATTTTTAGCCTTACCAACGTAAATTACGTGCCCGTAAGCGTCCTTCATGATATAAACACCGGGGGAAGTTGGTAACATTTTTAACTTATCGCTTAAAACGTCCATAAAAAATACCTAAAATTAATCGGTATAATAATTATAACTTTTATTGTAAAAATTTACAAGGTTTTATTTATAATAAATAAAATTAGATAAAAACCGTTTATATTTTTAATAAATTTAGCGTCTTATTAAATAAAAAAGGCCCTTGTAAAAGAGCCTTTAAATATTAAAAATCAATATCGTCGCATTGGTTATCGTCAACCAGTTCTTTAAGCAATCTTACTTCGTAATCACCCGACTTAGCGTATTTATCACTATTAAACCAGTTATTAGGCCCTTCGCCTTCATCCAAACTATGCACGCCGTAAATGGTAACCGATTTTGGAAAGTACATCTTTGCCAAAATTAAACTTCGCTTAATATGGCTATAAGACGAAACTATAGTTACCTTTTTTACGTTTTGCCATTTAATATTTCTATTAATAACTAGGCAAGCGAAAATCATATTCTCATGCGTGGTTAAAGCCTCTTCTTCAAGCAAAATATCAGCAGGATCTACGCCAAAATTAATTAAGTAATTTTGCAAAGTTTTTGCTTCGCTTATAAAACCAAACTCCGTATTGTTACACGGTTTACCCGAAACTATAAACTTTTTACATAAGCCTTTTTTATAAAGCAAATAGCCAGCGTAAGCGCGCGCCTGCATAAGTGCAACCGGACCGCCTAAAACCACCGCAACATCAGTCGGTAAATAATCGTTAGTAACGCCACCGTAAATTATAGTTTCCTTGTCGGTATTAGATAAATTTAAGGCAGACTCCATACTAATTTTAGAAAGCTTCATACTAAAAAATCCTTAAAACGACGATATACGTACCCTTAGATTAAAACTTTAGATAAAAATTCTTTAAGCCTTTCATCTTTGGGGTTATCAAAAAACTCTTGCGGGGTATTTTCTTCTTTAATGATACCCTCGTCCATAAATAAAACCCTAGTAGCAACTTCTTTAGCAAAGCCCATTTCGTGCGTAACGACAACCATCGTCATGCCTTCGTCGGCAAGTTCCTTCATCAATGCTAAAACTTCGCCAACCATTTCAGGGTCTAAAGCAGAAGTAGGTTCGTCAAAAAGCATAACTTTTGGGTTCATATTAAGCGCACGCACGATTGCAATACGTTGTTTTTGACCACCCGAAAGCGTTGACGGATACACGTTTGCTTTATCCTCTAACCCAATACGTTTAAGTAAAGCCATAGCGTTATCGAAGGCTTCCTTTTTGATTTGCTTTTTGTTTGTATCAATAGTGTAAAGCGGAGTTAACTCTTTTTTAGAAACTTTTTTAAAAAAGTTTCCTACCCTTATCTTGGCGTTTTCCATCTTTAACGCGTTTAACGCCTTGGTTTTAATTAACACGGGTGAAAGCATCATGTTTTTAATAACCGTAAGGTTGTTAAAAAGGTTAAAGTGTTGGAACACCATACCCATTTGAGCCCTACCTTGGTTGATATTAAGATAATTCTCTTTCCTAAAAGATTTTAAAAGTTTTTTGTATAACTTACCCTCGTGTTTTTCGTTAAGTAAGTCTTTATCTTTAATATCTTTTATAATTTTTAACTTTCTTTCAGACTCAGGATAAACAGAATATTCCTTTGAGTAATAAAGTTTATGATAGGTATTGGTTTCGGTCAAGAAAGATAAATCTTCACTACTATTTAACTTTTTAATTAATGATTTATATTTTTTACCTTCTAACTTTTCGTCAAGTAAACCTTTGTTTTTGATATCTAAAAGTACGATTTTTTCTCTACCATCGTCGGAATAACATGCATACTCAACAGAGTTAAACATCTTTTTATAGGTTTTTGACGCAATAATCATATCCATATGTAAATACGGATCAACGGGGGTCATTAAATTATTTTCAAGCCATACTTCACCATAAGTAGGCTCTTCTAAAAGGTTCATACACCTTAAAAAGGTAGATTTACCACTACCAGAAGGCCCGATAATAACGACCTTTTCACCCTTTTTGATATCGCAAGATACACCTTTTAATACCCTTAAGCCACCAAAGTTTTTATAAATATTTTTTGCTTTTACAACGCTTTCAGTTAAGATTGCGCCGTTATCTATTATATTTTGCATAATTATTTTACAAGGGATTTTACTTAGCGTCTATCCCCTGCGCGCAACCTCCTTTCAAGTAGTCTTATTAAAAGCGTAAGTATAATTATTATTACAATATAAATTATTGCCATCATTAAGTAAGGTATCATAAACTCGTAGTTACGGCTACCGATATAGTTAAACGCTGTAAATAAATCGGTTGCACCTACGAAAGATACTACGCTGGTTTCTTTAACTAAAGTGATAAGTTCGTTACCAAGCGTGGGTAAAATATTTTTAATTGCTTGTGGAATAACTATACGTATCATCGTGGTAACGTAACTTAAACCGAGCGCCCTGCCTGCTTCCATCTGACCTTTATCAACGGATAGTATACCGCCACGCATAATCTCGCAAACGTATGCGGCGCTATTTAAACCGAATACTACCTGACAAACGGTGATGCCGTCAGCCTTTACACCGATAAGTGGCAAGATAAAGTAGAACGATACTAAAAGTTGAACTACGATAGGCGTACCACGAAAGATTGCAACGTATACGTCGGTTAACTTAGAAAAAAACCTGCATATCTTTTTGTTTTGCGGTAAAAGTTTTAATACCGCAAGTAACGAGCCTAATAAAAAACCTATAATAAAACCAGTTAAGGCAATAATAAAGGTGTTTTTTAGACCTAATAAAATTCTGTTATAAAATACTGGTTGCTTAAAACACTCCCAGAATTTTTCAAATCTAACGACTAAACTACTTAAACTCATATTATCCTTAAAACGCAGTAAACCCCGCAAGAGACTTGCGGGGAACTGTTACTTATTTTTTTATTTATATACCCAAATATAAATTAGTTAAGAGCGTTCATTGCTTCAACGATTGCTACTGCAGGAGCAGAGTCAACTACAACGTAGTCGATAGAACCGTTAATGAGCGCTTGTGCTGCTAATGCTGCAGTTTGGAAACCTTCAGCTGAACAAGGAATACCTACAAAGTCCCAATCAGCATCACCGTTTACGTATAAAGCACCAGTAGTACCGTTTTGGTAACCAATCTTGGTAGCAGTCGTAAAGGTAGCGAGTTTAGCTTCTACTTCAGCAACGGTGGTTAAACCATCGAAAGTGGTGTCGTCTGCTTTAGCGATGATAACTTGGCTTGCTTCATAATAAGCGGTAGAGAAATCTACGATTTCAGCACGGTCAGCAGAAATGGTTAAACCAGCCATAACGATTGCGTTAGGATAGTTGTTAACTTGTTCGCAAATAGTATCGAAGTTAGCCCACTCAACGATGCAAAGTTCCATGTTAAGATAGGTTGCTAAACCTTGTGCTACTTCCATATCAACGCCGTAATATTTACCATCGTCACCAACGAATTCAAACGGTTCAAACGGGGTGTTGGTAAATACAACAAGTTGGTTGTTTTTGCTTGCGTCAGGTGTACCTAAAGATGCGCCAACCTTAGTGCCTTCGTTTTCGAAATACTTAGCAAGGATGGCTTCTAAAGTACCGTTGTCGGTGATTTGATCAAGATATGCGTTAACGCCGTTTAATAAAGTGGTGTTACCCTTGGTTACTGCGTAAGCGTATTGTTCGTCAGTAAGTTTAACGTTGATAACCTTTACAACAGGTTCTGGATCTTCATCAGGTTTACATGCGGTAAGAGCGATACAACCAGTAAGTACGAGCATCATGCTCAATAAAATTGCCAATAACTTTTTCATAATAAATGTCCTTCCTTTTTAGGGATATGCCGTCCCCTTTTTTTGTTTGATGGCACTATAATAGCACTATAAAATTAACTTGTCAACGATTTTTGCATAAAAATTTAAAATTTTTTTTAT
>JAGANI010000059.1 GCA_017624285.1 Clostridia bacterium | reverse complement strand
GTACCCCAGTATCTATCCCTAGAAATACCCCAGTCGATAACGTTTTCTAAAAAGTTACCCATACGACCCGTACCGATGGTTTCGGGCATCCAGTTGATTGATGAATTTACCTTTAAAAGCCTATCCCTAACGGCAGTCATCTTAATAAACCAAGATTCCCTAGGATAGTATAATAAGGGAGTATCACATCTCCAACAGAAGGGATAACTGTGGGTAAATTCCATAGTCTTAAATAAAAGACCACGTTCTTTTAAATCTTTAATTAAAAGCTTATCGGCATCTTTAACAAACATACCTGCAAAATCGCCACAACGCTCGTCTAACTTACCTGCTGTATCAACAAGTTTAACCGGGGGTAAATCGTACCTATCGCCTACTTGGTGGTCGTCCTCACCAAATACGGGGGCAATATGAACGATACCAGTACCGTCTTCCATAGTAACGTAATCTGCTACGGTAAGATAGTAAGCCTTTTTATCTAAACTATCTTTAACGAAGTCGAAAACAGGTTCGTATTCGGTATACTCGTATTCTTTACCAGTCTTTTTAGAAATAACGGTGTAATCTTCAAAATGTTTAGCGCAAAGTTTTTCCGCTAAAATATAGTTAACGCCGTCAGCCTCGATTTCAACGTAAACTTCGTCAGGGTTCATACAAAGCGCAACGTTGCTGGGAAGCGTCCATGGGGTGGTCGTCCAAGCAAGGAAATACTTATTATCTTCGCCTTTAACTTTAAATTTAACGAAAACCGAAGTTTCTTTAACGTCTTTATAGCCTTGCGCAACCTCGTGTGAAGAAAGCGCAGTACCACACCTTGGGCAGTATGGTACGATTTTATAACCTTTATAGAGTAAGCCTTTATCTGCAATTTGCTTTAAAGCCCACCACTCGGATTCGATAAAATTATCGTCGTAAGTAACGTAGGGGTTTTCCATATCCGCCCAGTAGCCTACACGGTCGGACATTTTTTCCCACTCACCTTTATACTTCCAAACGGATTCTTTACACTTTTTAATAAAAGGCTCGATACCGTACCCCTCGATTTGCGGTTTGCCGTTGATACCTAAAAGCTTTTCAACTTCTAACTCTACAGGGAGGCCGTGTGTATCCCAACCTGCTTTACGCGCTACGTGGTAACCCTTCATAGTGCGATATCTCGGGATAATATCTTTAATAACCCTAGTTAAAATATGCCCGATATGGGGCTTACCGTTTGCAGTCGGAGGACCGTCGTAAAAGGTGAATTCAGGCGCGCCTTCATTAAGGGCTAAAACCTTCTCGAAAACCTTGTTTTCCTTCCAAAAAGAAAGGATTTGTTTTTCCCTATCTAAAAAATTAAGGGAGGTATCGACTTTATCGTACATTATAAACTCCTTATATGATTATATATTTTTGCAATTTAAAAAATAAAAAACCGCCTCTACCTAAAGAGACGGATAATACCCGCGGTACCACTCTTCTTCGCTTAAAAAAAGCGCACTTTAACGCCCTTTAACGGTGGCAACCGAGACCAACTACTTGCTTTACGCTTTTGAAAGCCCTGCTTTTACGGTGATACCCCTTGCCCTGCTTACAGGTTTGCACCAAACACCTGCTCTCTAAAAAAGCGATTTGACAAAAAGCGTGTCCGTAATCAACGCATTTACCCGTCTATTTTAACTTAAAATAAGTAATTTGTAAAGTTAATTTATCTTTTTTTTGAAATTTTCTTTTGTAAACTTGCTTTTTTTTGATATTTAGTGTAATATATATGCGCTGTGCTAGGTGGGGAGTTAGCGATGCCCTGTACTTGCAATTCGCTCAGCAAGGCTGAAGGTCCGCCTAGGCAAAGTCGGTGTTGTGCTGCATTATATAAGGGACGTTGATACAAAGGTCTTATGCAACGGTGCCCCGTGAACCGTGTCAGGATAGGGATATAGCAGCACTAAGCGGTTTGTACCGTGTGCCATAAGGGTGCTTTTGAGTAGTTACCTGTATAATTTCCGACAAGGTCGGTTTTGTCGAAGCGGAATGCACAGTATTTTTGCTTAAATAGGTTCGTTTAAAACGGACCTTTTTTATTTTAATTTTTTTTAATTAAAAAAGGGCTTATCTAAGCCCTTTTTATTTTTAACTACATCGCAAGTCTTTGCATCATCATAGTAAATAAACCCGTAGTCGTGCCTATTACCGATAAAATAATACCTAAAAATACCGATAACATAAATAAGCAAAAATACGAGCGCGCAAAATTGCGCCTATTGATATTAGTGTTATCAAACGAATAAATTATTAAAAACACCAAACCTATAATTGGCAAATAAAATAATAACGTAAGACCAAAGTAAGTCCAAGGCGATAAAGGTTCTGTACTATAACCCCTATTTACGTCGTTGTTAGTTACTGATGAATTTATCATAAAAACCCTCCCTGCATATTATTTTTACCAAATTAATGGTTTTTATACAAAATTATAAGAGAATTTATGATTAATTAGTGTTAACTTACTGCTTGATTTACGTCTTTATAGCCTTGTTCGGTGGCAATTATAACTTTTTTACCCGATTTTTTGATAACATACAAAGAACTTACCCCAAGGTATGATGCATCATCTTTACATTGTTTATAATAGTTGCTTGCATATTTTGCTTTTTCAAAATAATAAATAGCAACCTTATCAAGACCTTTTTCGCCCTCAACGATATATTTGCAACCGACTCCATAACCAATGTCAATAGGCTCTCCATTGCTATAGTAGTGGTTTTTAATAACCTGTATACTTGTTTTATAACCTTTATCATCTAACCTTTGTTTTGCATTACCTGGTTGACTAGGCACACAAGCAGTAAGCATACTTAATAAACACATAACAACTAATATTAAGCTTATGGTTTTTAACGATTTTTTCATTTAAAACACTCCTATTTTTGTTATATTAAAATTTTATAACACTTATAAGTTTTTGTCAACCACATTTAACTATACCATAAATTCCCTTTTTAAATTTGGGGGATTATTACGTCGCTAACGCTCCTCATAATGACAAGGAAATAAATGTCATATTGAGCAATACAACGTATTGCGTAAATATCCCCTGCTTTTTATTTGGGTGATTATTACGTCGCTAACGCTCCTCATAATGACAGGGCCGTATTAAGCAAAGAGACAAAATTTACTAATAAAAAAAGCCCGTAAACACGGGCTTAAATTTATTACATATTAAGAGCGCCCTTAATAGCGTCAAAAATAGTTGCACCTAAACCGGTTGCTATAAAAATAATAACTACTATTAACGCAAGAACTACCGGACACCAGTATGAACGCGCAAAATTACGCCTATTGATATTGCTACCCGATATGCTAAATATAATTAAAAATATTAAACCTATAATCGGTAATGAAAATAAAATGGTATACCCAAAATACGCCCATGGCGATAAAGGTCTATGTTCAGCTGGTAAATAACTATAATCTTTCATACAATACCCCCTTTTTTATTATTATAACAAAATTAACTAAGATTGTCAATATTTATTTATTTTATAAAAATTGCGACGCCGTTACAATATTAAAGCAAAAATAAAAGCCCGTAAACACGGGCTTAAATTTTAAGTTAATAAGTAATTAGTTGATATCCTTCCAAGCGTCTTTAGAGGAAGCAACAACTACTGCTTTGCCAGACTTTTTAATAACGAAGTCTTTAAGTTCGTCACCAGCTTCTTCTTGTTCTTCTTTCATTTCATCATATGCATCTTTAGCGTCAGCGCCTTTTTCGAAATAGTAAATCATAACCGTATCGTCGTCTTTATTAGCATATACAACGTAAGAAACACCATCAAGTTCATCGCTCATAGATTCCATAGCGTCGGTGATTTCAGTAACTATAACGCTGTAACCAGCATCTTTTAACTTCTTTTCAGCCTTTTCAGGGTTAGAAGGTACGCAAGCAATAAACATTACGGATACTAACATCATTGCTACTACTAAAGTGATAAGTTTTAATGCCTTTTTCATAATAAAAATCTCCTTTTCTCTAGACTAAATCAGTCTTTTTATATTAAAATTTTACTACCATAAATTAGCGTTGTCAAGTGGTTTTTAATTTTTTTTGTCAATTTTAAAAATAAATGATATTTTAACATTTAAAAAGGCATACCTTTATAGGAACGCGCCCTTTTAAGATATGCCTTAATTTACTACGTTGTTAAAAATTATTTAACTAGTTCAAAACCCATAACACCGTCTTTAATAACAAACTTATATAAAACAGTATTAACGGATAAGTTATCGGGATCGTCCCAGATAGGATCTACAAAGTAAAAATGACCGTCCCCTACCGAATACGTACCCATACTACCTAAATTAAAATCTATACCGTAAATACCGTTTTGGCAAAGCCCCGTATTAACTAAGGTTAAAGTTTTGCCATAAGTTGGGGTATCAAAGCCAAGTAAAAGTTCTTCCTTAGCGGGGGTTTTACCATCCACTACAAACATAGAGTAGTTTGGGAACTGTGGCTTTTGACCGTTGTAAACCATTAAAAAGTAGTTGCCGGTGTAAGCGTCGTACTCTAAATTTTGAACGCCGTAGGTAGTATTACCTGTATAAACGAAGTATTTATTACGTACGTCTTTAGGGCCAGACAAGTGCATAGCGTCTTGCTTTAATGGTTTAGCGTATTTATCCCACCAGCCGTCGATATCATACTGTAAAATAACTTGGTAGTCGTTATCAGTTCTATCTAAATCACTATAAACGCCGTAACAAACGGATAAATAATCCTTATTATCGGTAGCGCCAAAATCTTTACCGATGGTAAGACCGTCTATGCCTGAGCAACCGTGTACGTGGTCCCTTTCCTTACCACCGTTGACGGTTTTACCCTTAAAATCATCAACAACTTCTTTTAAGTACACGGCACGCATGATGCCGTCCTTTTCAGCATCCATATTAATACGGTCAATTTTATCAACGTCAAAAATAGCAACGTAAAAAGCGTCTTCGATTTCAACCTTTAATCCTAAAGTTTGTAAAATACCACGACCTATAACGTCGTTTTTATACTCTAACGAAGCGTAAACCTTACCGTCGTTATCGTTAAAATCCATACAACCTAAATGACCTATTATATTATCTACCGAGCCTATTATATTGCCCTGCATATCGGTTTTTACAAGTTTAGTTGTAAAAGAATAATACACGTATTTACGGGCGGTATCCATACACACGCCTTGACAATGGCATTTACCCCATTTGCCTGAAAAAATCTTTTTTTGCATAAAATTAAGCCACCTTTTTTTATAAATTATAACCCCCGTTTAATAAAATGTCAATATGGATTGCAAAAATATTTTACCTTTTAAATTAGTTGTGTTATACTGAAAAAAAAGCATTTGGGGGAAGCATGCCTTACACCTTATATCTTAAAAAGAACGAAGAAAAACGCATTTTAGCAGGACACCCTTGGGTTTACGCTAACGAAGTATCTAAAATAGAAGGCAAAGATAAAAACGGCACTCTTGCAACGGTAAGGGATTTTAACGGTAGGTTTATCGGTCGTGGGTTTATAAACCACTTATCTAAAATTATAGTTAGGATAATCTCTAGAAACGAGGAAGAAGTTATCGACCAAGATTTTTTTGAAGCGCGCATCCGTAAAGCCGTAGCCTTACGCCAAAAGCTAGGTTATGATAACTGCTATCGCGCAGTTTTTGCCGAAGCCGATAACTTACCCGGGCTTATAGTTGATAAGTACGACGACGTTTTATCAATACAGATTTTATCACTAGGGATGGAAGTAAACCGTGATAAAATTTTAAACGCGCTTATTAAAATTTTTAACCCAAAAGGTATTTACGAGCGCAGTGACGTTTCTGTTAGAAAAAAAGAAGGTTTAGAAGAAACTAAAGGCGCTATTTACGGTGATTTTGATACTAAAGTAGTTATAACTGAAAACGGCGTTAAAATGCTTGTCGACGTAGAAAACGGGCAAAAAACCGGCTACTTTTTAGACCAAAAACACAACCGTTACGCTTTGCGTAAATATTGCAAGGACGCTACGGTTTTAGACTGTTTTTGCAATAGTGGTGGGTTTTCACTTAACGCATGTATGGGTGGCGCAAAATCGGTAATTGCTTGCGATATATCTAAACAAGCCTTAGACACCGTTGAAGAAAATGCCCGCCTAAACGGTTTTACCACTATAACAACTTTACTTGGCGACGTGTTTGAAGTTTTGCGTAACTACAAAAAAGACGGCAAAAAATTTGACGTAGTAGTATTAGACCCACCTGCTTTTTGCAAAACGGCTGCTGACGTTAAAAACGCTTACAAAGGCTATAAAGATATAAATATTTTAGGCTTAAAATTAGTAAACGAAGGTGGCTTTTTAATAACTTCGTCCTGCTCGCACTACATGACGCTTAACTTGTTTGAAAAAATGCTTAACGAATCCGCTAAAGAAAGCGGGCGTAGGGTTAAAATTTTGGAAATGAAGATTCAGTCCTCCGACCACCCGTCGCTTATAGGTGAAGACGAAAGTATGTACTTAAAATACTTTGTTTTACACGTGGAATAACTTGATAATTAAGACTTCTTAATAAATAGCATTTTTTTGATAAAAAGTACAAAAACGCTTGGTTTTACGAGCGTTTTTTTATTGTTAAATTTTTTAATTTACAAATAAGGTTGAATTTTTTATATTCTAGTGATATAATTGGCTATATCTACGCGGGGGTATTTCCCCAAAGGAGATTTGTATGAATATTCAATTTTTTAACGGTTGGTATTTTTTATTTTTATTTACGTCGA
This sequence comes from Clostridia bacterium, assembly GCA_017624285.1. Classification (GTDB taxonomy): domain Bacteria; phylum Bacillota; class Clostridia; order Christensenellales; family Borkfalkiaceae; genus UBA11475. The sequence goes on along the minus strand of JAGANI010000059.1, from coordinate 37,403 downwards.
TAGCGGGGTTTTTCGGTCTATATTTTTTACTTAAAAATAAAACGCCTAAGACGATTAAGCTTGTTTTAATATCCCTAATGGCATTTGCACTAATATTGCACTTTTTAAAGGGGTTATTCCCACCGTATTCGCTCGATTACGATAGGCATTTAAGGGATTCTTGGTTTATAAATATTTGTGGTGCTAATATTGCGCTATTCCCCTTTATGCTTTTATCAAAAAACAAATACGTTAAAGACTATATGTTTTACATAGGCGTACTTAGTGGTATTATTGCAATTTGCTACCCCATTGACCCAATTTTAAAACCCGACCAATCAGCGGAGTGGATTGACGTTTTACGCTTTTACCTACACCATAACCTTTTATGGTACGTACCTATGCTTATGGTAGTGTTAAAGCTTCATAAAATAGAATACCATAGGGTTTGGGCAACACCGATTATATTTTTAATCGTTATGCTATTTATAATGCTTAATCAAGTTTTACAAAGTGAACTTGGTTTTATAGGGCTTCGCGGGGACGATATACACGCTATACCTTACGTAAACAACTCGCTTATATGGGGACCTGACGGAACGCTTTCAAAATTAATCGACTGGGCGTGTCCAAAGTTTTTTAAAACGATACCCGTTGGCCCACATGCTGGCGAAGTTAAATACTGGCCGTGGTTCTGGCTAGTAGTGCCGTGTTTTGTAATCGTAACGCCGTTATGCTTTTTAATTTCACTTATATTTGACTTTAATCACTTTAAAGCAGATTTATTAAAACTAGTTGAAGGTATTAAAAACTTTTTTAACCGTTTAAAAACCCAAAAAAATAAATAAGGAGAACTATTATGACTTTACGCAACTGGCTTGTTGGGGGAATAGATAACCCTTTTAAAAAAGGACAATGGGGTCCGTTACATATTGCAACAATGATTGTTTCAATAGGATTAGTAGTATTGTTTTACTTTTTAGTAAAACGCGCTAATAATAAAGATAAAGCTCGCAAAATTATAGTTAGCACGTTGGTATTATGTATTTTGTTTTTTGAAGTTACTAGTAGGATTTTATATGCAATAAAACTTTACGTCTTACACCAACCTGAAATGGCAGGTACAAACCTTATTTGGATACTTTTACCCAAACCTTGGTGCGCAATTTCTTGCTGGGCACTTATGATAGCGCCTCTCGTTAAAAAAGACTTTTTTTATAACTATGCAAGTTTATCGGCGCTGCTTTGCTCGGTAATATTTTTTGCATATCCCGGCGTTGGTTTTAATAACGTATATTTATTATTTTTTAACTGGTATTCAATTTTAACACACGCCCTACTATTAACAACGTCCTTAACGCTTATAGTGCTTAAATTTACAAACTTTAAATATTCTAACTTTTGGAAGTTTGCACTTTGCCTAGTGTTAACGTTTATATACGGTCTAATTGAAATTTACGTCCTTAAAATACAATTAGACCCAATGTACTTTATGCCCAACGGCGATATACAAGCAGGTATATTGAATATTAGTTACGGTTTATATTTGTTTTTATATATAACGCTTATAGTTGTTTACGTAAATGCTTTTTACCTAGTTGGTGATAGGCAAAACATAAAAAAATTATTTGCTAAACTTAAAAATAGATAAGTTAAATAGCAAAAACAACGCTATACGTATGGTTTTGTTTTAAATTTTAACACAAAAAAGGTTTCCGTTTTGGAAACCTTTTTTATTACTGATTATTTACCTTTAGATAAGGCTTAAAATATTTTGTGGAACGGTTGGCGAGTAATAAAACTCCGTTATAGTAGATAAGCCTTGTTCACACATTGTGCCAAATATCGGACCCCAGTTGCCTGAAGTAGAAGTTAAAGTAGCAACCAACTTAAAACTAGCGCCGTTTTCAACAAAACCATAGGCCTTATCGCCAACGATTGCAAGGGCAATTTTTAAACCTTGACCCGGGGTTGTTAACGCCGTTTGCTGGTCGCTAGTTAAATTAAACGCACCCCAGTCTGCATCCGTCCAACGCAGTCTATTATAAAAACTTGAGCCGTTGCCACCGTGTTTAGCGTTAGGACCTAAAAGTTGCGTACCCCAAGAAGAAAATTTACCACTTTCACCCGGAGTACCAAATCTAAATATTACACCACCTATATCTAAGTCGTCGTTTTTAGCTTTGTAAGAAGTATCTAAAACGTCTACGATACGCGCTTCTACGTAATAAATATTAGATTCTTTAAAAGTTAATTTGTTAGTAGAGCCTTTTAGATATTGTATCCTACCTAAGCCTGAGCCTGATACGTCAACGTTATCAGCACTTGTAAGTGCAATATAGCCTAAAACCACTTCTCCATCAAAACCGTTGCTACCAACGCTAAATAGTAATGAAGAGTAATCCGGGACACTAATTTTATAATCCCCGGATAAAATTTGGGGTATGTTAATTTTACCGTTAGCAGTAACAGCTGTATACGTACCCATAGTACCGGTAACCGTTACCGTAATACCGTCTGCTATTTGGACGGGGTCGGTATAAACCTTTTTGGTTTTAAGGGTAATATTAGCGCTTACTGTCGTTGCAGATACGGTAGTAATGGTAATTTCGTAATCTTTAACGGATAAATTATTATGAGTAAAGGTAACTTTTTTAGAGCCGTCTGCATTGGTAGTAAAATCGTAATCTTTACCGTTAATTTTAATTGAAGAAATAGCGTAATCACCATTAGGGGTAACGATAATATCCGTTTGTTTGCCAAACAAAATTTTACTTTGACCTATCGTTACGGTAGAATTACCCGCATTAGCTACTGATAAATTTGCGCTTAAATCGTTAGCTAAATTTATAGCTTCAACACCGTCGTAAACCAAAATATTAGTGGCTTTAAACTTACCTTGATGACGTGAAGAACGTAAATTAATACCAGTAATATCTTTACCGCTATCCATAGTATATAAATAGCTAAATACGCCGTCGTTTTGCTTATAATATATCGTTGCGCTAGAGCCGTCTACTAAAACGGTAACGTCAATGGATGCGTATTGAACGCCGTCTTCTACTTCGATAGTCGGGGTTAAAGATTTTTGGTAAGTAGAGCTATTAAAAGGCTTAGCAACTATTTTTGCATTGTCCCATACGACGAAGTTACAGTAATAATTCTCTTCGCTATTGCCGTTTCCAGTAAACTGTATTGACACGCAACACTTTACGTTTGTTTGAATTTTTAAATTAAACGAAGTATAAACTAACCCGTCAAAATCTAAAGTAGCGCCGTAATGATACCTAGGCTCGTTAGCGTAATCAAGATCAAAAGGAATATCTACCGTCTTATCGTAAACTAAATCTGCACCGTTAACGCCTTTATCGGTAACGACTACGCCGTCTACTAAAGAAGTTATAACTTCCCTAATAAGCGTAATATTATAAGCGTTGTCTTCGCCAGCGACGTTATTTATAACTAACGTTTGAGGTAAGCAACCGTCTGCTAAAACGGTATAACTGCCGTTAGGAACTGCAAAAGACGCTACCCCTTCGGTATTAGTTAAACCGTAATAAATGTTAACGCCGTCGGAAAGCGAAATTGATAAGTTTTTATAAGCCGTTTTATCCGTATACGCAAAACCGTAATCTACCGTAAAGGTAGCAGTTAAACCGTCAACCTTTTTGAACGTTACTTGAATATCTAACGTAGGTGCGTAATAAGGAGCGATAGTGTATTTAAGTGCGTTTACTTGCACGCCGTTTACGGTAAGGCTTTCTAAAGCGTAGCCGTCGTCTGGCGTAACTAATACGGTAGCGCCGTCTTTTATGCCACCACTAACGGTTACTTTACCGTTAGTTAACGCTTCACCGTTATTAATAACGTGCGGGATAACTTTAATATCGTCATCGCCATAGCAAACGTAATCGGTATAGTAACTATCACATTTTGCCGTAATACCTAAAGATATGATAGAATTTTTAGTAAACGATTTTAACGAAGCGTCTGCCTGTAATACGCTAACCATATTGCCGTCGCCGTCGTCAATATAACCGATGAAAAGCTCGCCGTCAAAATATAAACCTAAGTCTAAACCAACGGTTTTATATAAATCGATTTGCTTTTGGTTAAGGGTAAATTTATTCCAATACGGACCTGCAAATCTTACTTTTAACACGCCGTAATCGTATAAAACTTCAAACTCTACCTTATTATTATCGCTTTGTAAAAATAACCCCGTTAAAGAGGATTCCTGCTCGGGATCGCTTAACTTATCGTTTAAATTATTATTTTGTAAACCGGGGCTATAAACTTTAACTTGTTGGTAAACTTCCCCTACGAATTTTTCCACACGGTAAACCTTTACTGTACCGGGGATATTCCAAGGTTGATCTTCATCTACGATAGTAACCTTACCGTCATCGTCAACTGTAACGTTAGAGTCGTATTTAGTAACGCGCCAATCTTGACCTTCAAAATTAACGTCGTCGTACCAACCGTCTTTATCGAATAAATACCAAGTTTGTGGGCTTGTCCAACCGTAACTCTCCCTTAAGTTTTGCGAGAGTGAATACCACGACTGACGTTCGCCATTATAAGTTGTGCAATACATTATTGCGCCGTCCATACGGATAGACTCAGGCGCTTCGTCAATGCCTAATGCCGACCAAGGCATATACGCTTCTACGATATAACCGTTACTGTTGGGGGTATTGATAGCGCCGTCAACCATACCGTTAACGTAAATCTTTTTATTTGCTTGTTTATACCCAGCCGACGCGCTACCCGGTTTAATATAAAGGTGCGTGCCGTATTTACCGTTGGGGTAAAGTTCTATCTGCCAAGCGTTATTTAACGTACTAGTTGCTTTGCCGTCTGCTATAAACAGCTCGATACCACTGTTAGAAGTGATATTTCTTGACGGGTTAAAGTATACCGGCGCACCGAAGACCTTCCAATAAGTTAATAAGCCGTTTTCGCCAATTTTAACGGAGGCTTCGACGTCGTGTTGTACACCACCTACGCTTGCTGAAAGTTTAAGTACGTTTTGACTACCCCACTCTTCTTCAGTAATGATACCGTCAAGTGTTACGCCTTCAAAGGTTTCTAAAGGTTTAACGTCGCTAAAAGTGTAGTTATCTAATTTTACCGTATCTGCCGTGGCGTTGCCTGCGCCGGCGTTGGCGTTGACTTCAGGTCTACCGGTAACACAAATTTCAGGTATAGCGCAAACGCTACCTTCCCCACCAGGGTTATCTATCGTGATACGGATTTCTTTAACGGCAAGTTCGCTAAACGCCGCTATCGCTGCGCCACCCGGGTTTAAGTTACCACCTTGTTGTTGTGAATAACGTTCCCAATAAAATCCAAGGTCATTTATAACAGCAGTACCCTCTACACCGTCTTTTTTGAAGTCCATTTCAATCTTCTTGATGTTTAAAAAGGTTTCTTCATAAACGGTTGCGTTATAAACCATTACTGAGTTGATTTGGCGATACGCATCAAATTTTAAATTGATAGTTGTTGAACTTGAAGTAAACTTAAAATCGTTAATATGAGGATGAATTTCGTTATTGTGTATCGAAATAACGTTATCGTTTAAGTATGATAAACTATTATACTTATCGCTTGAAACGTTTGTTGTAATTATAGCGCTATCGCTAATAATATCGTACGGGTGTCCGTTTACGCCGTAAAATTTAGGTTGAAGCGCCGTGGTAGGACCGTTGGTATGCATTATGGTCATACCCTTGCTGTTTTTAACCCAAACGACCCTATCAACTGCAGGGCCACGGTTATATTGATTTTGGGCAATATCTAAATGCTTGTGATAAACGTTTAATAAATCGGATTCCGTCTTAATAAAGGAGTGATGCCCAGGACCGGTAACGTTATCCACCGATATACCGTTATAAGTGGCAAGCATTAAACCGCCTTCGTCTAAATCTAACTTACGCCATGGTCCGGTAGGTTTATAGGCAACTAATTCTATTAAAGAATACGACGCCGACGTGTACGTTGAAACTGAAATTGCCATATAATATAAGCCAGTATCCGGGTTATAGTATACGAAAGGACCTTCGTTACAACCGTTGCTTGAAACTAAAAGTTCGGCATCGGCAAAGTGTAAATCTAAATCGGTTACGTCCTCTTTAACACCGGAAACATACTTGGTTGGGTCAAAAGCGTTTGCTTGTTTTTTATACGCTTCAACCGCCTGTTCTGAAATCATATTTACGTCGCTACGGCTACATCTTATTGCGGAAGAATAATCTATCTGCGCCCAGTCGTTATCTTTCATTTTAAGGACGTAAATACTTTGCGCCTTATAGATAGGTAAACCGTTATCATCGTACGAGCCACCAAGCATACCGTCCATAACGCTTACGTAAAGGTATCTATCCCCAGTAACGGGGTCGATAAACGGGCTGGGATCGATAAGCGGACGTTGACCATAACCCTCGTCGATAACCATATACTTGGCTTCTTCATTAATATACGTGCCGTTTACTACCGTACCAGCCTTGTCCCTGTTTTGATACTGAAATGTAAGCGACGCCCTAAAAGCAGAGTCGTTCCACCACGGATCGTCGTTAGTGATAGTATCACCTTTACGGCCAACAAAACCATCGGTTGAATTAGTATAATCTTGTAAAGAACCATAGTGTTCTTCAGTAGAATAGTCTTTGCCGTTGATAACTGCGCCCGTTTCTTTACCGTTGTACATAGTAAACGGACCGTAAGGCGATGTGCCTACTGCTAAACCTAATTGGAAAGTTCTACCATCGATATACTGCATAGACGACGATGCTGAATAGAAAAAGTAATAAACGCCTTGACCGATACCGTCGTCAACTAAATTATAATCAGCAGGGTCGGCGTCCTTATCCCAAACGATTTCAGGCGCCCAACAGTCGGCGTGTTCCCAACCGTCGCTAGGCCAAGTATAAGCAGGGGCTTTAGGCTCCCAAGAAACCAAATCGTCACTTACCCAGCAGTTAAATATACCTACTATCGTAGTACCATATAAAAAGTACTTACCGTAGTTTTCGGTATCGCTAGTATCGTTACAGTAGTACACGAAGGTATCAGCGCACACAAATTCCGGCGCGTCGTTACGGTAAAAAACGTCCTTATCGTAAGACGTAAATTTTTCTAACCCGGTATTTTCGTCAATAACGCCGATTTGGTCGGAATAATGCACCCCTTTTTGCATCGTTATAACTGGTTTTTGTGGCGGATTGTTACCACCACCCCCACCGTTATTTGACGGTTTACAACCAACTGCTAACGTGGATAACGCCATCAAAATCGATAAAAATGCAAGAATAAATTTCCTCATAAATTTCTCCTTAAAATATTAAAAAAACGCAATATCTATGCTAAATAACGTTTGTTTGATTAAATTATAAACTATAATTTTAAGTTTGTAAATATAGAATATTACAAAAAAAATATAAATTACGACAAAAACGCAAAAACAACTGGTTTTACGCAAATAATACTCTTTTACTATTATACCCCCCCCCGAAAAAAATCGTCAAGAGTAAAAAGGTTGTTTTTTTAATTTTCGCCTTATTTAATTATCTAATTATTAAAAACAAAAAAGCACCAAAAGGTGCTTCTTTATAAGTTTAAATTTCTTCTAAACCTTTAATGGCTTTATAAAAATACTCACCTACTTTATAAAGTAAGTTAAGCATATCCGCATGGAGTTCTTTTGGGAACTGGTCAAAAGCACTAACTTCAAAATTAATAGAACCGTCGTAACCGATATCGCGAAGCCCTCTAAGTAAATCTTTATGGTCCATAGTGCCAAAATACGGCAAATAGTGGGTATCTTTATACACACCAAAATTATCTTGCAAATGTAAGCATTTGATGCGTTTACCAAGTTTTTTTATAAACGGGTAAACGTCTACGCCAGCAAGATCTAAATGGCCGTTATCTAAGCAAAAACCAAAATGTGTTTCGCCCATACAAAGGGCGTTTAACGCATCGATAAAGTCGCACGTGTCTTTAGCATTGGTAACGTGCCCTTTTACTGGGATACCGTCGATATCGCCAAACATGTTTTCTAAACAAATGGTTACGTTTGTACCCATTAATTCAGGCACTAATGATGAATACAACTCCCAATTTAATCTATTTATGTCTTCTAATGTATTGACTTTATCCCATCCGTAAAGTGAATCCCCATGTACTACCAAATGCTTTACACCTAATAACGACGCTATACGTACCGTGCGTTTTATAACTTTAATGGCGTACTCGATAGTATTTGGTCTATCAGGGATACCCGACGGAAACGGCGCATGACCTTGATAAAGCTCCATACCGTAACTTTTATATTTATCGATAATAGGTTTATAGTAAGCCATTACCTCTTCATCAGAGTGTAAAAACAAAGTGTCTTCAGGAATAATCCCCTGCCAAAATTTAGGTCTTGACCAAGCGTCTTCAAGGCTAAAGTCAACGGCGTTAAAACCTGCTTCCTTCAACATTTTTACGTAATAATCAGCCTCTAATTGCATTTTTGAACTATTATATAAAGAAATTTTCATTTAACCACCAAAAATGTTTATTATTTTAAAGTAATTTTACCGTTTAACACGTCCCTAAAATAGTTTGCCGTTTTTGCGCTAAACGTTATAAAAGGAACTTGTAAAGGTTTGGGTAATTTTTCGATATAAGAGTAAGTTTCTAAACACAAATCCCCTTTATAGCCGTGTTTTATTAATGCTTTTAAGATAAAATCCCAATTCATATACCCAGCAAAAGGCGTAGCGTGTAAATCTGAAACCCCATCGTTATCGTGGATATGCGTATTAACAACCCTATCCCCCACGATGCTTAAATAATGATTGATTTCCGTACGGGTAACTAAAATATGCCCGATATCTAAACATAAGCCAAAATGCTTTTTATCTTTACAAAGGGAGTTAAGCGTATCAATATACTCGTTAGCTTCGTAAGGGTCGGCACAAATACCGTTAAAAGCCACCTTACCCTTAACGTAAAAAATATTTTCCAAACAAACGGTTACGTCGGTGTTTTCTAAATACGGTATAAGCGAAGTAAACATTTGCATATTTATATTTTTGATATCCTCATACGTGTGGGTGCTATCAAAATTTTCCTTACAAAAACCGTGTATAATTAAGTGTTTTATACCTGCTAACTGACAAAAACCTATGCAGTTTTTATAAACCTCGGTTATAAATAAAATAAGCTCGTCAGAAGTTATTAATTTTGCCGAGCAAGGCGCATGCGCTTGTGAAATTTTAAGACCGTTTTTATAAATTATATCAAGTTGTGGTTTTAACTTGTTATAAATTGCCGACGGTTGGTTATATAAGTAATTATCTTTTGGGATAATACCTTTTGATAAACTATCCCAATCTAACCCGCCTGACCCACTATCGATATTAAGCATTAATGAATCAAACCCAGCATTTTTTACCGCTATAACAAAATCTGAAAAATTTTGCTCAAATAAAGTAGCACCAGTATTTATTGCAATATCCATAAAACATTTCCTTTTTATTTTACTTTAAATGATAACCACAATTTTACGACGTAATTTTTAATATTTAATAAAAGCGTCAAAAACTTTGTTTATTTATATTATAAATAAGTAAAAGTGATTTTTCAAGTGGTTTTGTTAAAATAAACATTGCTTTTGTCAATTTATTATGATAAAATAAACAAAAAAACCTAGGAGTAACGATGAAGCTTCACGGATATTTTACCGACAATGCAATAATACAAGCCGATAAGCCTTTTATAATTAAGGGCGTTACTATGCCTAATAGTAACGTTACTGCTACCTTTAAGGGACAAGAAGAAGTTTCCGCCTACACCGTATCTGATAACGACGGCAATTTTAAGATAAACTTTCCTAAAATGAAAGCAAGTTTTTCATCTTACGACTTAAGCGTTTTTGCCGGTGATGACGTTTTTAACGCCAAAGATATTTTGTTTGGCGACGTTTATTTTACGACAGGGCAATCTAATATGGAATATAACCTAAAATATCTTGAAGATAACGTTAAAATATTTAACGCGTATTCTTCACCATATTTAAGAATCCAAAGAGTGCCTTTTGTCCATTTGGTTTGGAGCGACCGTGGCATAGTAGGCTCTCCAACAGAGTTTGACGATTACACCGCACCCGCTAAATGGGTTGTCTCGGACGATTATCAAGGTCTTTTAGATACTACGGGCTTTGGTTTTATCTTTGGTGGGGAAACTTTTAAAAAAACTAAACGCCCTATCGGTATAGTGGATTCATCTATAGGTGGTAGTTCAGTTGAAAACTGGTACCCGCGTGAGCATCAGTTAAACAACAGCACTATAACTGAATATAACAGCCGTGCGGAGATTATCGACGGGCTATCAAGAGTGGGTTCTATTTTTACCGAATTAGTTGCACCTTTATTTGATTTTAACTTTAAAGGTATGCTTTGGTATTTGGGTGAAAGCAACTGTTGGTGTGACTACGATAGCCTTAATTATGCAAAAATGACGGGGGACGTCATCGATATTTTTAGAAAACGCTTTAATTACGACATCCCCGTAGCGCTTATAAATATCACGCCGTTTACCACCTCGCCGTTTGGCGTAAATTACGTAAACGAACAGATGGAAGAACTTGAACGTACCTATAAAAACGTACTTTCTATCCCTGTTTACGATTTACCTGCTAGATGGAAGCAAGACGACGGCAAACGTAATTACCACCCTATACACCCAACGTCTAAAACACTTAACGCTATTAGAACTGCCGACGCATTTTACAATAAATTTGTTATCAATAAAAGTTTAATATTTCCATATATTGAACGCGTTAATAAACAAGATAACTACTTAATTGTAACTGTAAAAGCAGATAAGCCGTTAAAGAGTAAAGACGGCAAAGACATTTTTGGCTTTACCATCGCAGGTGAAGATAATAAGTATTACGTTGCTAATGCTGAAATTTTAACTGAAAACACGTTAAAGGTGTATTCCCCTGCCGTTTTAGAACCTGCTAAAATTTGTTACGCCTTTTTTACACATAATAACGAGTGTAATTTATTTAGTGGCAACTTACCTGTAAAACCGTTTAGGTCGGACAAGTTAACTAACGTTTTAGATGCTAAATATTTTGCAATACCGAACCCCGTCTATACATGTAACCGTAAAAACACGTGGATTTCAAACGCATCGCCGTTATTTGGCAATACAATGTTTGAACATACTTGGACGGCGTCGAAATTCGGCTACTTTGATAACGTTAACGTTAAAGTAACCGACAACGGCGTTGAAGTAAAATATACCCCAGACATTAAAAACTTTTATTACGTGGGCGTATCTCCAAACTTAACGCTCCCTTACGTAGATAACGGCTTACACGCTTATAAATACTTAAACGTAACCGTTTATAGCGATAAAGACGTTGATTTTAAGGGCTTTTTAGTACAAACAACTGCTAACTTTAAGTATAATTTTAGCGTAAAAGATACTCTTATTAAATCGGGTGAAACTAAAACCTTTACTATTGATTTAACCTCCCCTGCAGCCATGCCAAACGGAAGTAAAGTTTTAACCAAAGATGAACTTATTAACGTATTTAATGCGGAGTTTACCTTTTTACCAGTAACCTTAAACCCAGGAACTATAATTATTAAAAAAATAACGTTAACAGACTAAATTACAAAAAAATGAGAAGCGTAAACTTCTCATTTTTTATTTATTATAAACTTTTTTGTATACCTTTTTTACGAAATTACTAAACTCTTTTTCCGTTAAACTTTTACCATAGCTTAAAACCATCAAAGGCACTTCGGCTTTATCTTTTGAATACGCCGGTTGTAGATATGGATAATCGTTAGCAAAAAAGCCGTTGCGTAAATAAAAATCAATCCTGCGCTTACTAATGGTATTTAAAGGAAGTTCGACTTCTAAGCAAATATCACCGTTAAGCTTATTACACACCTCGTTAAGAATTTTAGTACCTAACCCATTGTTGCGTAAACTTTTATCAACGGCAAAATGCTCTATAAAAAACGCACCGTCTAAATCCCAAACGGAAACTATCGCTTTAACTACCCCGTCCACCTTAAAGATGAACGGATAATAGTCGGGATTTAAAAAAACTTTTAGTTGAAGTTCATCATCACGGAGTTCGTCAGAAGGAAAACTATCACGTAAAAGGTTTAATATTATAGGATAATCTTTTTTTGTAGCAAGTTGTATCATTTATATATCCTTGTTAATAAATTTATGCCGTTTTGTTAGCAAAAACGGCATACGTAATTAATTATTTATGACAATACTAATAAACTTCTTCAAAAGCGTCAACTTCTTCTAAAGTGGGGATCGATGGTTGAGCGCCCTGTTTTAAGCAAGCGATACTTGCACATTTTGATGCAAATTTAAGCGCATCTGAAGGGGCTTTACCTAGTGAAATTTTATAGCAAAGCGCACCTAAAAACGTATCGCCAGCCGCAGTTGTATCTACGGGTTTAATTTTAATTGCTTTACCAAAAAAATCTTGCTTATCGTCTTTATAGTAATAGCCTTTACCACCTAAAGTTACTATAACCTTATCGCAAGGCAATTTGCTTGCACCTTTTACTATATCTTCCTCCCCAGTTAAAATAGCTAACTCGCTTTCGTTAGGGGTGATAATCATAGCGTCGCTTATATATGGCGCTACTTCTTTTTGCGCAGGCGCAGGGTTTAATACGGTAAGCATACCAATTGATTTTGCTTTTTTAAGTGCGTAACCAACTACTGGTATTGGGATTTCTAACTGTGTTACAAAAATATCCCCAGCCTTTGCGTTTTTAAGTAAATTATCAGCATCGTCGTTTGAAACTAAACCATTTGCGCCACGGCTTAAAATAATACGGTTATCACCATCAATAACGGTAATTACCGCTACGCCAGAATTAACACCGTTGATAACGCGCACGGCATCAACGTTTACACCTACGTTTTTTAAGTTATTAAGCATTTGAACGCCAAAATCATCATCGCCGACAGCCCCAGCCATAAATACTTTACCACCAAGTTTAGCAGCAGCCACAGCTTGGTTAGCACCCTTACCGCCAAATGCAATATTAAACGCGCCACCAGTTAAAGTTTCGCCAGAAACCGGCATATATGGTGCGTTAATAACTAAATCCGTATTGATACTACCTAAAATAAAAATGTTTTTCATAATTATCTATTTGCTAATACGTCGAATAAAACTTCAAACGCTTTATCTCTGTTGATATAACTAACGTAAGTTATAGGTTTACCGTTATGGTTAAAATTATAAGTAAAATCATATTCCGGTAATGGTGCAGACACTATTTTTTGGTCCATATCCATAACAAACCAAAGAACGGTTGTTATATCCCAAATAACCCTAGTCCAAGGTTTGCCTTTTGCATAACTTTCAGCCTCGTCAATAGTATGTTGAACTAAATAGTCGCAAAGGTTGTTTTTGCCTTTAAGCCAATGCTCTAACTCGTACCTACTGGTAGTAACTGCGCTAACGACGCCAAAACACGGTAAAATTACCAAAGGCGCGCTTGAATTAAACACTACCCTTGCAGCGGCAACGTCTTGATACATATTAAATTCTTTAGTATCTCTCCAATGGAAAGCATGCCCACCTAACCATACGATAACGATATTTTCAGCAATACTGGGATCGATAATAAGCGCGGACGCCACGTTAGTAATTGCGCCAATAGCTAAAACGTATAAAGGATTTGTTGGAGAATAATTTTTTGCTAAATTTACTAAATGCTTAGCCGCGTCTGAAAAATTAGCTTCGGTTTCTGATTTAAGATAATCATCCGAACCTTTATAGACCGAAGTAAAATCACTTTTACCCATAAGTTTTAATAAATTTAAAATTTCATAATAACTTTTTTCCATACCATCTTTGGGGGACGTGGAATGACCGTTAAAAAATGGTGCGGCATACAATGCCTTGACGTTGAATTTTTCAGGCATCTTCATTATTAAACTGATGGCGAACTGGTCGTCAATCTCGTTATAAGCATCGGTATCTAAAACGACGTCTACTAAGCCTTCAGGTTTTACTAAATTACGTAAATATTGATTTTTGTCCATAATATCACCTTATTTATAAAAGTTTTTTTACTTTTTTATTGTAACAAAACTAAAAAATTAATTCAATTCTTTTTTTTGTGTTTTTAAGTTAAATTTCTTTATTTTTAGCTTTTTTTAATTACAATTTTGCAATTTAAATTTTTTAAGTATTGTACTGCTGATTTTAAGTTATCGTCTCCTTGTCTTTTTGCCTAAATTTTGAAGGCGAAACCCCCAAATGCTTTTTAAACACCTTAGAAAAATACAAAACGTCGTCGTAACCTAAATTTTCCGCAATTTTGCAAATACGCATATTAGTAAATTTGAGCATTGATTTTGCCGTTTCCATACGCAAATTAATATAATAATTTAAGGGTGAATACCCCGTTTCCTTTTTAAAAACGTGGTTAAAACGCGATACGCTTAAATTGAGCATCTTAGCATAATAATTTGCATCAAACGGACGCTTTAAATCACTATGCATTGTAGATATAATACTAGCCATTGAAACGTCGCCTTTTGCTTGATATTTTTCAGCTAAAACAAGTATTAAACCCATAAGGTTATACTCTGCCTTTAATTTATTTATTTGGTCTGAACTTACCGAAACCGTTAAAAGCCTTTCTAAAAAAGGTGAAACGATATTATGCTCTACGTTGTAGATTTTTTGCGTATCAAGTAAAAGGTCTGAAAACAGTTTTTCGACATCCTCACCCGTAAAATGAACGTAATTATATAAAGTATCGTCATTAAAATACACGGTATATTTTTGCGTAATACGTGGTGGATAAATATATAAATCCCCAGTGCTTAGTTTTTGCCCGTCAATATATAAAAAGCCCTGTTTTACGTAAAAAAGCGACCAGTCTTGCCTACCGTTTAAGCGATAAACTGTACAATCCCCAGTTTTGACCGAAGACATCACACCACAAGACGCCACTTTTAACGTGTGCGTGGTTGGCACGAACTCTAAATCTTTTTGACCGTTATAAACCCACATACTTAACCTTTTTTAGTTTTTTATATTAACATTATAATATATTTAAAATAAAAATTCAATATAAATTTTAATTAAATAAACGAAAAGGGCGATGATGCGCCCTTTAATATTAATCATTATCAAAAGTTAATTTTTTACCGTAAACTTCTTCATACTTATCAACGACTAACTTATGGTTTTTTTCCATCATAATAATGCCGTTTTCTTTAATAGATTTATCTTTATCAGGATAGATAGGCGGCATGACGTGTACGGTGTATTTTTGCATAGGAAAACCGTTTTCATCTAGCTTATCAGTATCTTCCATAGTAGTAAAACAAGGCACTACGGGTACGCCCGATTTTGCTGCGTAATGAAAAGCACCCACCTTAAACGGACGGGGCTTACGGTAGTTCCACCACATGGCTTTTTCCGGATAAATTAAAACGTAATCACCATTAGCTAAAAACTTTTCTACCGCGCGGGATAAATTCATCATCGTTTTAACGTTTTCGGATATAGGAAGCGTCCTTGCGTGGCGTAGTAAAAACCCTATAAACCCTGGAAAGAAATAATTACCCTCCCTAATTATACGATAAAACTTTTTCCTTTTGCCGGATTTTTTAATTGCTTCCCAAACAGCGGCGTTTTCGTAAATAGAAAAGTGGTTAGACGTTATCATCGCGCCAGAATCCACACCGTTAAAATTTTCAACCCCAACGACTTCTACGTTAAAATCCTTAACGACTTTTTTTGCCCAAATACTTGCTAAAATATTAGCGAAAAAAGTCTTTACTTTTGACGAAAATTTCTTTTTTTGATAATCCACGTCGTTAGGCATAAGCATAGAATGTGGCGGATCGATTTCTACGTCGTTAAAAAAAGCCTCACCACCTAATTTTTCGTTTTGGCGGATACGCTCTAATACCTCTAAACGAGCTTGTTTATTAAGTTCCAACTTGTCGTTATTTTTCATAAGATTCCCCTAAAACGTTAACAAAAGTGTTACCACTATCAGCAATACGCATAGCATTTGCAAGTAAGACTTCACCTGATTTTGCATCTAAAATCTTTTTATCTTCTGGATAATTTTGTTTAATATCATTTAAATACCCACCGAACGGGGTTGCGTTTGCATACTTCCAAAAATACGTTTCATACGGGACGTCATCATAGCGCCAAGGCTTATTGAACATATTATAATGTATAAGTTTAACGTCACTAATAGGCATATCTTTATCGGTAATGCTCATCTTATCCCAACCAGCATGTAAATAGGTAACCTTATCTTTACATAAATAATTAAGATAATCTTGATCGGGAGCAACGGTTTCTAAAACGTGTGTTTTTATTATTGAAACAAACTTTTCTTCCAGCCTAAAGTTTCTTAAAGCGGAAAGATTCATTAAAAGCACGCCGGAATTAAAATAGTGATTAGCGTCTACGCCAATATGTTTTTTAGTGTAATACTTAAAAGGCTCTGCATTAGAAACCACTTGGTCAACCACAACGCCTAAAAGTGTATCTTTGATATCGATATCAAAAAGTGAGGTTAAATCATCTAAAACAACGATATCGCTATCGATATAAATGGCTTTATCGTATTCAGGAAAAAGCGTAGGAATAAACAACCTATAAAATATCGATAAAGTATAATAATCCCTTAAAGTATCGTGCATTTCTTTTCTGATAGGGTTAACTTTAAAACCGACGTCGATAAAATCAATCGTCATAGTATCGTCGATTAGAAAATCCAACTTATCCTTTTTATCAACAGGAATATCTTCACATAAAACGTAAACTTTATAATGTGTGTCTTTTGAAGTGTTTTCCTTAATAGACTTTAATGCTACCGCCATAAATGGAAGGTAGTTTTCATCTGAAGAAAAAAACACGGGTACGACTTTTTTATTGTTTTGCATAATACCTCCTATCCTTAATCTCGATTTCGCCATTATTATATTTTTGTGGCAAAAAAATAGCAAGAGAATTTAATAAAAAGCATCTCCCAATATAAAAAGGCTCTGACGAGAATTTAAAAAAACCACTCTCGCTAATAGAGAATTAACGTTATAAATATAGTTTTTTGACTTTACAGCGACAAAAAAGTATGATATACTGTAATTATGAAGGCTATTAAAGAGATTTTGACTGAAAATTTAATAAATTTAAGAAAGGCGCATAAAATGACGCAATCAGAACTAGGTAGTCTTGTTGGATACTCTGATAAAGCGATTTCTAGATGGGAGCATGGCGAAGTTTTACCTGATATCGAAACTTTGGAAAAGGTAGCAAACGTTTATAACGTGCCACTAACCTTTTTATTGACCGAGCAAAAAGACATTGAAAAGGCTTCTAAAAAAGCCAGCCAAAACGGCAACAAAGTTATAATTACCATGCTATCAGGCGTAACGGTTTGGTTTATTGCCACGATAATTTATATCGGTTTAATTATTATGGACAATATTAATTATTGGCAAATTTTTGTTTTAGCAGTACCGATTTCTTGCATAATAGGTATAATTTTTTCTTCAATATGGGCAAGAAAAGGTCGACGTAAAATGATTTTTGCATTTTTATCAATAATGCTGTGGTCATTACTCGCGTACTTCTTTTTACACCTATCAATATTTGGTCATTGGATATGGATGTTGTTTTTACTTGGCATACCACTACAAATTGCAATTATACTTGCACTTAACTTAAAACATAGTTAACTTTTTCCCTGCCAACTATGGCAGGGTTTTCTTTTTTGCATTGACTTATGCTAAAATAAATGCTACTATATTAAATATACAAGGAGGTTTTTATATGTTTTCAACCACACACTTTATTTGGCTTGCTATTTCTGTCGTACTAATAACTTCACTAGTATTTTTACAACATAAATTTAAGTTATCTTTTAACTTTGTAATTAATACTATGTTAATTATTTCAGTTTTAAGTGAAGTTATTAAAATTTCTTGCAATATGATACCCAGTCCACATACTGAAGGCGGTAAATATTTAGACCCTGGTGATTTACCATTTCACCTATGCTCTATACAGATATTTTTATTATTTGGGCTAAAGTTTTTTGTTAAAAGAGAAAAAACAAAACAACTTTTATTAGGTTTTATGGCACCGACTATGCTTTTAGGTGCAATTATCGCACTTTTTGTACCGACGGTTGGCGCTGGTTTTAATAAATTACAAGTATATCAATATTTTATATTCCATTGTTTTTTAATTTTCTTTTCTATTTATATCATCAAAGAAAAACTTGTTGATTGGAAATTAAAAACGTATTTTTATAACCTTGCTCTTTTAGGTTGCATAACCCTTATCGCATTATGGCTTAATAGTTTTTTAAGCGTTGCCGCAGAAGTCCCCGGCGCTTTTAGAAGGGCTAACTTTATGTACTTAACCTTCCCGCCAATGGAAGGTTTACCGTTACTTAACTTAAACAACGGTTGGTACGTATACTTTTTAACGCTTATTATACTTGTAATAGTACTTGTTGGTATATTCCATTTAGCTGTAACCTTACCAAAATACATAAAAAATAAACGTAACGCTAAAAACCAAATTACAAACGAATAGTAAATTAATAAAAACGGCACCCCACGGGTGCCGTTGATTATATACGTATAAAACTATTTTTTAAGTTTTTCCCAAATATGTATTTGGTTAGTTGCCCTTGTCTTTTTTAAATCGATAACACGTTGGTTTGAACTACCCCTAAACTGCAATACTATAAAATTTTAATTGTTTCTAAAAATCCCTATGTCTATTGCAGTTTTTTTGGAGGTTTTAATTTGTAATTTATTATAAAATAACTTCTACGTTATTTTCGTTATAAATAATCCTATCTCCACTACTAAAAATTTTATCAATATAATCAAGATAAGCCTTTATCGACGGATAAACAGGGGTGTATTTTGACTTTATATCGTAAAGTTTTTTAGCGTCGTCTTTTAAGAGTAAGTATAGTAAAGCGCATTGTACTTTTGCGCTATCAACGGTGGCCTTTTTTACGTCTACAATTTTATAATCGTTGCCGTGCGACGTACCAGTTGCGCCTGCGCTAAAAAATTGAACTGTTGGCATTACGACGGATAAATCGCCCATATCGGTAGAACCAGAACTTGTACCACCAACGTAACAGTCGATATCTAAAGCCATTTTGATTGCTTGACGTGCTAAATCATTCATACCCGTATCGTTTACTTCTGGCGAGTAACCTGGATAATCTAAAATTTCTATATTATTGTTTAACGAAAGCGCCGAGCCTATAAGCGCTTGATTTACCCTTTTGTTTGCTTTTACAATTGCGTCGTAAGTTTTACCCCTTACGTAACTTTCTATACAAACGGTTTCAGGTATAGCGTTTACTATTTGACCACCATTTGTTATGATTGGGTGGAATCTAATCATATCGCTATCAATAAAAGTTTCTCTAATAGCGTTTACGGCATTTATACCACACGTTGCGGCATACAAAGCGTTTTTACCAAGCCAAGGTGAACCCCCTGCGTGCGCTGACTTACCTTTGTATACTATTTTTTTTGCGATACAACCGATATGCCCATCTAAAACTGTATACCCCTTACCCGTATGCACCATAAATGCAACGTCTACGTCGTCAAAATAGCCACGGCTTAAAAACTCCGTCTTACCACCAAAGTATTTTATATCACC
The DNA here is from genome assembly GCA_017624285.1 of Clostridia bacterium. Lineage (GTDB taxonomy): Bacteria > Bacillota > Clostridia > Christensenellales > Borkfalkiaceae > UBA11475. Next base: position 17,683 of record JAGANI010000059.1, on the reverse strand, counting down.
TTTTTTGATAAGTTCCGTTCTATATTCGATTTCTAAAAGTTCTTCTGCAGGAACTGCGCATAGTTTGATTTTACCACATAAATCATCTAAAACGCCGTCTTGTTTAAGCGCGCCTGCTATACCTAACAATGCCGAACATTGACAATGATGCCCACAAGCGTGTACAGCACCCGTTATAGGGTCTGCCGACGGATGTGATGCGCATATAACGGAATCTAACTCTGCCAAAATAAGGACGGTTGGGCCTTTTTTGCCAGTATCGATTGTTGTATAAAAGCCAGTTATATCGTTTGGCGCTATAACGTCGTAACCTAACGATTTAAACTGCTCTATCATATATTTATTAGTTTTATATTCTTTATAACCAGTTTCTGGGTTTTTCCAAATATATTCTTCTGCTTTAAGCATAACGTCTGTATAATTTTCAACAGATTGCAATAACTTTTCCATAAAAGCCCTTTTTTACTTTTTAAGTTTTTCCCAAATATGTATTTGGTTAGTTGCCCTAGTCTTTTTTAAATCGATAACACGTTGGTTTGAACTACCCCTAAACTGCAAAGTGATATCATGGAGTTCTTCAATAAACCTGCCGTCTACTAAAATATCGACTAAATCTAAAACCTTATCGGTATAATCCCCATAGCGTTGACCGTTTGGGATTAAATCTTCATCATAAGTAAAGCCAGTAAAAAGCCAGATATCTTTTTTGGGATAACGCGCCTTAAACTCTTTTAACAATGGGTATAAACCTTGCTGGTTAATAAACTCCATAGGTTCGCCACCCAAAATGGTAAGACCTTGTATCCAATCGGGTGAACTTTCTTTTAAGATATACTCTAAAACGTCTTCGGTAAAAGGATTACCAAAGTTAAAATCCCACGTTTTTTTGTTAAAACAGTTTTTACAATGCCTTGTGCAACCCGATACAAATAGAGTTGTCCTAACCCCCTCGCCATTTGCTATGTCGTTGGTTTTTATTTCGCCATAATACATAATATTTTACACCTTATTGTAACAGCCAAACAAATTACTTTGTCTGGCTGTTTTTGTTTTATTTTAATATAAATAATTGTTTATAAAAGGTTTATTATAAGTGTAATACCCTTTCTTTGATTTCTTGAGTTCTACCTTGATTCCAGTACTGTGTACCGATGTAGCCACAAGTTCTTCTTGCAACGTTCATTTTTGATTGGTCTTGGTTATGACAATGCGGACATTCCCAAATGAGTTTGCCGTTTTCGTCGGTAACGATTTGAATTTCACCATCATAGCCACATACTTGACAGTAATCGCTTTTAGTGTTAAGTTCCGCATACATAATGTTGTCGTAAATAAACTTCATAACCGATAAAACCGCTGGGATATTATCTTGCATGTTGGGGACTTCTACGTAACTGATTGCGCCACCGGGCGATAATTGTTGGAATTCACTTTCAAACTTAAGTTTTGTAAACGCGTCGATTTCCTCAGTAACGTGTACGTGATAACTGTTGGTAATATAGTTTTTATCGGTAACGCCTTCGATAATGCCGAAACGTTTTTGCAACTGTTTAGAGAACTTATAAGTTGTGCTTTCAAGCGGAGTGCCGTATAAAGAGAAGTCGATATTTTCTTTAGCCTTCCATTCTTTACACTTGTCGTTCATCTTTTGCATAACGCTAAGTGCGAAAGGCTTAGCTTCTTCAGCCGTGTGGGATTTACCAGTCATGTACTTAGTACACTCGTATAAACCTGCATAACCTAAAGAAATAGTCGAGTAACCGCCAAATAAAAGTTTATCGATAGTTTCACCTTTTTTAAGTCTAGCAAGAGCGCCGTATTGCCATAAGATAGGTGCGGCATCTGAAAGCGTACCCTTTAAACGGTTATGCCTACACATAAGCGCACGGTAGCAAAGTTCTAATCTTTCTTCAAAAATCTTCCAGAATTTATCAAAATCGCCACCGGAAGATAACGCTACGTCAACTAAGTTAATGGTTACTACGCCTTGGTTAAACCTACCGTAATATTTAGGTTTACCTGCATCGTCTACGTAAGGCGTTAAGAAGGATCTACAGCCCATACAGGTATAACAATGACCTTCACCATTTTTATCAACTTTAAACTCTAACATCTTCTTTTCAGAAATATAGTCGGGAACCATCCTCTTTGCGGTACACTTAGCAGCAAGCTCTGTTAAATACCAGTAAGGTTGATCTTCCGTAATGTTATCGGGTTCTAAAACGTAGATAAGTTTGGGGAACGCAGGCGTAATCCAAACACCGGATTCGTTTTTAACGCCACGGATACGTTGTTTTAAAGTTTCTTCAATAATTAACGCTAAGTCGGCTTTTTCTTGCTCGTTTCTTGCTTCGTTAAGATACATAAATACCGTTACGAAAGGCGCTTGACCATTAGTGGTAAGTAAAGTTACCACTTGGTATTGTATCGTTTGAATACCACGTCTAACTTCGTCACGCAAACGAGATTCAGCTAAATCGTTAATTTGTTTTTCATCAGTAATACCTAAAGAAGCTAATTCTTCAGCAATTTCGCCACGGATACGCTTACGGCTAACGTCTACAAAAGGCGCTAAGTGTGTAAGTGAAATACTTTGACCACCGTATTGATTAGACGCTACCTGTGCGATAATTTGCGTAGAAATATTACATGCGGTTGAAAAACTATGTGGCTTTTCAATCATAGTGCCGGAAATAACCGTACCGTTTTGTAACATATCTTCTAAATTAACAAGGTCGCAGTTGTGCATATGTTGCGCAAAATAATCGGCATCGTGGAAGTGTATAATACCTTCGTCATGCGCTTTAACGATATCTTGTGGTAAAAGAATACGCCTTGTAATATCCTTACTAACTTCGCCAGCCATGTAGTCACGTTGAACGCTGTTAACCGTCGGGTTTTTGTTGCTGTTTTCTTGCTTAACTTCTTCGTTATTGCATTCAATTAAACTGATAATTTGCTCGTCGGTAGTATTTGCCTTTCTAACTAAAGCCCTGTTGTAACGATAAGTGATATATTTTCTAGCAACGGTAAAAGCCTTACGGTCCATAATGCCGTTTTCTACTAAGTCTTGGATTTCTTCAACGCTTAAGGCCCTGTTCATCGAACTACAAAAATCAGTAACTTCTTGCGCGATTTTCCTTATTTCATCAGCAGGGAGTCTTTCGGTTTCGGGAACTTCGTTATTAGCTTTATTGATTGCAGCGATAATCTTTGTTATATCGAAAACTTCTTCAACACCGCTTCTTTTGATAATCTTCATACATCTTCTCCTATATAATCTATGTGTGTGCATATCTATAATACAATATATTGTATTGTTTGTCAATGCTTTTTTCAATATATTGTGTTTTAATATAAATGAAAAGTCTTTTCATTATTATAAATATTTATCTAACGATTTTGGGATTTTTGCTTAATTTTGATAAAAAAACCACTCTTTTTAGCATTTTTTCACACACCAAAAAACAAGTTATAAAAAAAACTTATAACTTAAAGATTTTTACGTCTTAACTTTAATTTAAGCACACCACTATATCTAGTAGTAAAAATTGTGTTTAGTTTTTATAATAATTAAATTTACCCCATAAAGCAAAAACGCCACCGTATCGGTAGCGTTTTTTATAAATTTATATTAATATACAACTATTTTAAATAATCTTCAGTAGAAAGATATCTTTCGCCAGAATCGGGAAAAATTACCACGATATTTTTACCAGCGTTTTCATCTAAACTTGCTAATTTTATTGCCGCTACTAGCGATGCTGATGAACTTACGCCAACTATAATGCCTTCGTAAAGGGAAAGTAGTTTTGCCGTATTATAAGCGTCTTCATCAGAAACGTCCTCAATAAAATCAATAACGGATAAGTCTAACGTTTTAGGAATAAAGTTTGCGCCTATACCTTGTATTTTGTGGCTACCAGACGTACCCTTTGTAAGCAACGGTGAACTTAACGGCTCTACCCCGACGATTTTTACTCCGTCGATATTTTCCTTTAAGTATTTACCAGTACCGCTTATCGTACCACCAGTCCCAATACCTGCAACTAAAAAATCCACCCTGCCGTCAAAAGCGTCGTAAATTTCTTTACCAGTTGTTTTATAATGCGCTTCGGGATTTGCTAAATTATCAAATTGCCCCAAAATGACGGCATACGGTAGTGTGCGTTTTAAATCTTCAGCCTTAGCGATAGCGCCTTTCATACCAAGTTTGCTATCGGTTAAAACCACCTTAGCACCGTAGGCTTTAAGCAAATTAATACGCTCTACACTCATATTATCAGGCATAACGATAACGGCTTTATAGCCTTTAACTTTTGCTACAAGCGCTATACCGATACCGGTATTACCTGAAGTTGGCTCGATAATAACAGAACCTTTTACTAGTAAACCAGCACGCTCGGCATCTTCTATCATAGCAAGCGCAACCCTATCCTTAATTGAGCCTGCTGGGTTAAAACTTTCTAGTTTAGCAAAGATATTTGCTTTTAAAAAAAGTTCCTTTTTTAACCTTTGTAATTCTAAAATAGGGGTATTACCGATAAGTTCGGTAACGGATTGATAAATCTTCATAATAAACCTATTGTTTTTTGCAAGTTCTATCTAATAAATCCTGCAAAGTAGTGCCGTTTAAATAATCGTCTACGACCTTGTCTAAACCCTTCCAAAACTGTAAAGTTACACAAGTGTCGCAACTGTTGCAACTGTCTTTTTCCATATCAAAACAGGCTACCGGCGCAACTGAACTTTCTGTTACTTTTAATATACTGCCAACGGAATATTCTGACGGGTGTTTAACTAATTTATACCCGCCCGAAAACCCCCTTTGTCCTATTAAAAGCCCTGCTTTTACCAAAGAGTTTACTATGCGCTCTAAATACTTTTCGGATATATTTTGCCTTAAACTTATATCTTTAACCGTAACGGCGTCTTCACCACTATTTACGGCAATATCAAGCATAAGTCTTAAAGCGTATCTGCCTTTTGTTGAAACTTTCATACTTGCCCCTTATTTTTTGATACCAACTAAGTCTAAAATAACTTCGCCAGCCATTATAAGCCCTGCAACGCCAGGTACGTAAGAAATACTTGACGGAGCGTAGCCGTTGCCCTTTAAATCCGACCCCGTTGCCACGCTTGAAGGTACTTCTTTAGAAAAAACCACCTTTACGCCACTTTCTATACCCATGGCCTTTAAGCCACGTCTAACAGCCTTTGCAAGCGGACAGTACGAAGTTTTGCTAATATCAGCAACGGTAAATAAAGTTGCGTCTAACTTGTTGCCAGTACCCATGCAAGAAATCACCGGTTTACCAAGCGATTTTGCCCTAAAAATAACTTCACACTTGCTTGAAACCGTATCGATAGCGTCCACAACGTAATCGTAAACGGATAAATCTATTTGGTCAGCAGTTTCTTTTAAATAAAAAATATTGTATACGTCTATTTTAACGTCAGGGTTGATATCTTTTAAGCGTGCGTAAAAAGCATCCGTCTTTAACTTAGATACGGTTGAATACGTAGCGATAATTTGCCTATTAATATTGCTTTCGGCAACGGTATCGTTATCTATTAAAGCAATCCTGCCGACACCTGCCCTAGCCAAGGCTTCTACCACGTAGCCACCGACGCCACCAAGCCCGAAAACCGCTACGGACGAGTTATTAAGTTTATTTACTGCTTCATCGCCCAAAAGGTTTGCAGTCCTTGAAAAACGCTCCAAAATATTACCCCGTTATGCTACTATGCGTGACAATGCGCGCAATTACAATCTTTAAATTTTTCCTTATCGTACTCGATACCGTTTTTATCGTAATAGTCTTTAATTGCTGCCCTAACGGCTTCTTCTGCTAAAACTGAACAGTGGATTTTAGCCGTCGGTAAACCATCCAACGCCTCTACTACGGCTTTGTTAGAAAGTTCTAACGCTTCGTCAACAGACTTGCCTTTAATCATTTCAGTCGCCATAGAACTTGTAGCGATTGCACTGCCACAACCAAACGTCATAAATTTTACGTCGGTAATAATATTATTATCTACTTTAATATAAATCCTCATGATATCGCCACACTTAGCGTTACCAACTTCACCAATACCGTCGGCGTTTTCAATTTCGCCAACGTTGCGGGGATTTTTGAAATGATCCATAACCTTTTTACTATATAACATGGTTTAACTCTCCTTTGCAAAGTTCATCCCATACAGGGGACATTTTTCTTAAATAGTTAACGACCTCGGGAACGGTTTTAATTATATGGTCGATTTCTTCTTCAGTATTTTCAGCTGAAAGCGACAATCTTAAACTACCGTGCGCAACTTCGTGCGGTAAGCCTATTGCCAATAAAACGTGACTGGGATCTAAAGAACCTGACGTACAAGCAGAACCTGAACTTGCCGAAATACCCTCCATATCGAGCATTAAAAGTAAACTTTCACCCTCGATACCCTCGAAGCACATATTTACGTTATTAGGCACTCTATTAACTAAATCCCCGTTAACTACGCTGTGTGGGATTTTAGATAACTCTCTAATTAACTTATCCCTTAACGCAGAAACGTATTTAGCGTGTTTATCGATATTATCAACCGCTTCTTTTAATGCAGCAGCCATACCTACGATTGCAGGTAAGTTTTCAGTACCGGCACGTTTGCCACGTTCTTGAGCGCCACCTTCGATTAAGTTAGTTAAAAAGATACCCTTCCTTGCGTAGAGTGCTCCAACACCCTTAGGCCCGTGGAACTTATGCCCTGATATGGATAACATATCGATATTCATATCAACGACGTCGATATTTATATGACCTGCCGCTTGAACTGCGTCCGTGTGGAAGATGACTTTACGCTTTTTACAAATTGCGCCGATTTCTTTAATGGGCTGAATAGTACCGATTTCGTTATTAGCAAACATTACCGTTACTAGACAGGTATCTTCCCTAATAGCGGAAGCAATATCTTCTACCTTAACGACACCGTTTTTATTTACGTCGACGTAAGTTACTTCTATACCCTGTTTTTCAAGTTTTTGTAAGGTATGCAATACGGCGTGATGCTCAAACTTAGTAGAAACGATATGTTTTTTATTTTTACGTTCACCCATTTTAACAGCTGTTAAAATCGCTTGATTATCAGCCTCGCTACCACCTGAAGTAAAGTAGATTTCCCTTGCTTCTGCATTAAAGCATTTAGCAACGGTTTCCCTAGCCTTTTCAAGTTCTTCTTTAGCGATTTGCCCTACTTCATGCAAGGACGAAGGATTGCCGTAAATCTTATCGAAAAACGGTAACATAGCGTCTATTGCTGTCTTGCTTGTTTTTGTGGTTGCCGCGTTATCTGCGTATACGAACATTTTACACACTCCATTTATCACATAGTACGATTAAAATAAATCATACCGATTTTGTAGGTTTTATTAAGATAGTTATACACTTATTTTTTTGCTATGTCAACTTCTTTTATGCATCCCTACCAAAAAAGTAGGAATAATTTTTTATATTTATTGTTTTTTATATATATTTATAAAAAACTCCGTTAATTTTTATCAAAAAAAACCGTATCTAAAGACACGGTTTAATTTAGTAAAATTTATTATTTAACTTCTATCAACGCATAAGCGCGTTCTTTAGCAAATTTTGCCCTTAAAACGCCGTCGGCAATTTTAACGTCTACGTCTACGTTAGATATTATAACGTTTGCATCCCCACTAAAATCCACCGAGGCAACCACGGTATCGGTTAAGGTAACTTCCCTAAATAAAAGCAAGTATTTAACCTTATTATCCACCGAAATTTTAAAGCCTGTAAACGACCTGCCCGTTGGCTTATCTAAAATAGGACAAACGTCGGCGTTAACTAAATCATCACGAAGCGATTTATATACGCTTATGATGGGTTTTAATTCTTTAATACGATCTTTAGATAAAAACTGCATTTCCATCCAAAATAGCGGATTAGAAAGCATAACCGTTGCAAAAAGGTAATCCATACCATAAAGGGACGGAACGAAAGGATCGCCGTCTAAATAGCAATCGGTATAAAGATCGGGGTTTACAAGTTCAAACTGAAATTTTGCAGTCGGGATATACTTACCAAGCGACCACAAGTTACGCAATACCCTGTGTGGAAAGTAATTACCACTGCGCGTATAACGGTTTTCAACAAAAACCGTACCATACTGTCTACCGCATAAATAATTTAAGCGATTAGCCCTAGTTACGTCAAGTTGAACGGCAACGTCGTTACCAAACGAATATATCGCCGATAAAAGCCTTAAAAACTGATCTCTATGTTCGGTAGAACGTATATGATACATATCCAACTTAAAAAAGCGAATACCCCACTCGTCATAAGCCTTTTTTAATACAGCAATATCCCTTTCGATAAGTCCGTAATTATCGTGGCTTTCGGGTGCAAACCACATCCCAACTTTTATGCCAAACTTATCAGCATAGTCGGAAACTTCTTTCATGCCGTTAGGGAATTTATTTACGTCTAAATCCCAAAAATCATCCAAAAACTCACGCGAGCCGTTTTCGTCACGACGGGCTAAATCTGCCGTGCTACCCACCTGCCAGCCATCGTCTATTTGAACGATATCCACGCCTAGTTCTTTAGCGGTGTCAATTTCTTTAAGGACGAAATCCCTGCAAACCCTTGTAAAACCGTTGCGATCCCCCCAAGTGTTTGACATAGTAACCGACTTTAACGGCTTACGGGCATGGCGATAATAATCCCTACATAATTTAGCGCAACCATCAAAATCACAAAAACCTAACGCTAAAGGATAACCACCGTTATCTACCTTAACCAAACCGTCTTTAATAGTTAATTTTGCCGTCTGGTAGTCAGGTGTTTCGCTTATAATAACGATTGCTTGCATTGTAACGGGGTTTTGTAAAAAGAAAACTTCACCCAACGCTTCAAAAAACAAGTTTTTAGCGAACATATTATAATCGTTTTCCTTAACCAATGTATCGTTATCGTCGCTAAACGCGTGCAATTTGACCGTTTTAATAAGCCAATGCTCACCTTCTAACTGGATTAAGTTTACTTCTTTATACTTAGGGGTGTAAACCAAAGGTAAATCGTCCCAAACGTGATAGTTTTTATCCCCGTAAGCACCGTGCGCCGTTATATTAGTGTAAGGCATAGACAAGCCGTTACCGTCTTCTATAACAGAATCCGCACTATATACTTTATTAAAGTTTGCTTTAAATAAACCGTTGCCGACAGTTAAAACACCATCTTTAACGCTATAAAAACACTTAGACATCTTAAACTCCCATAAAGATAAATCTAATTTTAAAATACCATAAAAGTAACCTAGTTTCAATAACAAATTTGTTTTTAGCTATAACAAAATTGTTATAAAGTTAACATAATGCCCCGTTTTTATGATTATTTTAAGTCTTTTTTATTAAATATTTTCATACCTAAAAATACAAAACCTACTGCCATAGCTAACGACGCTATTAAAGAAACGATAACGTCAATCAACTTAAATTCAACCCCAGTACCGTGCGTTGCTGAAAACGGTATAGCGTTTGCAATAATAGTTAAAACGTCAGCAAGGTTAGAGCCGTTTGCCGATAACATACCACCTGCCATAGAAAGTAAGCCACCGATAAGCGATAATACCATATTTACTGCAATAACCATAACTATCGTTAAGCCAACGTTTTTCATAACGAAAGCGATTAAGCAAACAATTGCGCTTATAGCTAAATAAACAACTATCCATAAACCGATAGAGCCTAACGCATACCAAAAATCACCAATGGTAAACGGCGTAGTGGAATAATCAAACAAAATAAGCGAAACACCCAGCGACATAAAAGCGTAAATTAAGATAAGTGAAACGAGCATTATCGTCGTAACAATATACGTTGACAAAAATATTTGACTACGTGATTTACCACTTAAAATCTTATTCCTTACCGTCCCCTGTGAAAAATCCTTACAAAGTATAACAGAAAAGAGTATCGGCATAATAAGACCGAAGTCGTTTGCTGGTGAAAACGCCACAAAAAAGATATATTTTGCCGTTATTTGACCACCCGTTAGGGCATTTATGCTTTCGGCAGACATATCCGTTTGGGTAGATAAAAGTTTAAGCATACCAAAATTGATAAGTGGCGTAAGTACGGCAAACACCAAACCGATAATACAAACTACCATAAAAAGCTTATCTTTATAAACTTTTTTGAAATCGGCTTTTAATAAATTAGTCATTATAACGCCCTCCTACTACGGACATATAGTAATCTTCGATAGAAAAGTTTGAAGTTACCACCCCGTTTATTTTTAAACCGGCGTCTAAAATTGCCTTTAATATATTATTTAAGTCAATATCGCCATAAATTTTTACCCCGTCTACCGTCATTTTGGTATCTTTAAGGTCGATAAAGTCAGTCAGCACCTTTTCTAACAAACAGTAATCGTCTACGGCAATAGTCGTAGTTTTACGGCAAGCTTGTTTAAGCTCGTCAGAAGTTATCTCCTTGATGATTTTACCCTTAGAAATAATACCGTATTTTGTTGCAACTAATGCTAATTCGCTTAAAATATGGCTGGAAATTAAAAAAGTTATGCCCTTTTCACGATTAAGTTTTATGATAAGTTCTCTAACTTCTACAATACCAGCAGGGTCAAGACCGTTCATAGGTTCGTCAAGCATTATAAACTCCGGCTCTTTTAAAAGCGCCATAGCAATACCTAAGCGTTGACGCATACCTAACGAAAAATTACCTGCTTTTTTCTTATCGGAATATAAATAACCTAAACCTACGGTTTCTAAAACTTCTTTAATGCGGTCGTCGCTATTAACGCCGGAAATTATAGATTGCATTTTTAAGTTTTGGTACGCTGTCATATTAGTATAAATCGACGGGGATTCAACCACAGCGCCAACCTTACTACGAGCCGATACGATATCTTTTGAAGACGAATTTGCACCAAAAAGTTCAAAATCGCCACCCGTTTTGAACGCAATACCAGATACAATCCTAATAACGGTGGTTTTACCAGAACCGTTTTCACCAACAAAGCCGTAAATATCGCCTTTATTGACTGTCATATTGACGCCGTTTAAGGCGTAGCCGGTTTTATATTTTTTTGTTAAATCTTTAATTTTTAAAACTGTTTGCATATTAAACTTCCTTATTTAACGGTGGAAAATCAATTTCCGTAACGCCGTCGTCTATTAAATAACACATTTCCTCATCAATATCAGCACCGTTGTCGCAAATAACGGTCGGTGGCTGAATAAAATACTTACCCTCGCCTTCGGCTAAAAGGTTGTTATCTAAATCGTAAATTTCACCTTTACTGATAAACATGCGTGATAATCTTTTAACGATATACGCCCTTGCCTTTAACGGCTTACCGTATTCAACTGGACGGCGATACTTAACTTCCATCGAAGTAGTTACCGCGTAACTACCGTCCTCTTTAAGCCAAAGCGCCCTGCCCATTACTTCGTCCAACACGCTGGCTATAAGACCACCGTGCGTGCGACCAGGGTAACTTTGATGATAAAAATTAAACTCCAGCAAAGCGCCTACGGTATCGTCTTCTAAATTATAAAAATTTGCCTTTATACCATTTGGGTTGTCTAAACCACAAACGATACAGTTTTTGCTGTTTTTTTGCTTTTTTACTACCTTCATTTATTCACCAAAAAAAACTAATTATAACTTGATTTCCTTAAAACCAGCAGCACGTAACAGTCTATTATATACTGCAAGCGCAACACCGTCTTTAAGAGGCGCTCTCGCATAGACTTTTTTTGCGCCTAACTTATCTAAAGTACGTAGCGCCGTAAATAAATTATGTGCTTGAGATTTTGCATCGTCAGTCTTACCGTAAGAAACCGTTGGATGGATGATTAAATCCCCCTCGCCGTCAAAAACTAAACAGTATAAACCATCGTCGGTTTTATCGTTTACGTAAGACGTAAACTTATCTAAATTAGCGTCTATTATGATAACTTCCGCCTCAGGCGCGTAGTGTTTATACTTCATCCCAGGTGAACGTGCTGTTTCGCCCTCTTTAAGGCTTTCGATAACAGCCCCTGATAAAATAACTTCTTTGCCTAAAACGGCTTCGATATCTTCCTTAGTAACGTAACCCGGTCTAAGCAACACGGGAGTACCCGTTAAAAGTGAAAGCACGGTAGACTCCACCCCTACTAAAGAATCCCCACCATCAACGACTAACGGCAACCTGCCTTGCATATCTAAATACACGTCATTAGCGTTAGTTGGGCTGGGTTTGCCTGAAATATTTGCCGACGGCGCTGCAAAAGGCACGCCACTATTTACGATTAAATCATGCGCAAACTTATCGCTTGGCATCCTTACGCCGACACTATCTAACCCAGCGGTAGTCACTAAAGAAACCTTATCGCTTTTTTTAAGCACCATGGTAAGTGGACCTGGCCAAAACTTAGATGCTAACTTATAAGCATCTTTAGGGATATCTATAGCGACCTCTTTAAGCATATCCATATCAGAAATATGCACTATTAACGGATTATCTTGCGGTCTGCCCTTAGCTAAAAATATTTTTTTAATAGCGTCGCCGTTATAAGCGTTGCCAGCAATACCGTAAACGGTTTCGGTTGGGATAGCAACGACGTCACCATTAAGAATATAATTTGACGCTTCTTTTACAGCCTCGTTAGAAACTTTTAATACTTTAGTAACCATAAAACCCACTCTTTTGTTTTATACTAAATAGTATAATCAACTTTTTTTGTTTTGTCAATAACTCGGTACAGACTGCAAAAAATTACCAACATTTATCAGTATTAAGCAACAAAAAAACGGCATAAAGCCGTTTTTTATATATTATTTACTTTATTTGTGTCTTTAAGATAGCTGGTAAAATACCATCTGCCGTAGCGATAACTTTAAGTTCTCCCGCAGTTTTGCCTAATTTAATTGCAACGCCAATTCTACCAGCGCGCATCTTTCTGTCGGGTGAATATATACTTGCGTGTTCACTTATATCAGAACCTGTTGACCAAACTTTGCCAGCACCTTCAGCAATAAAATGAACTAACGGCTCGGCTGTGGGGACTTCGTTACCCAGTTCATCAACGACGTAGCATGATACAAAGGCTATATCTTGACCGTTAGCCGTAACGTCGGGGTTATCTAGCGTTAACATCAATTTGTAAGGCTTGCCAGAAGTAACTTGCTTATCGGTTGCGACTACTTTGCCGTCAGGATTATACGCTTTAACTAAAATTTCACCCTTGGCGTAAGGCACTTGCCACTCTGCATGGCCAAAACGCTCAATCGTAGCAACGCCTAAACTTTGGCCGTTTAAAAACAACTCTGCCTTAGGTTGATTAGTGTAAGCAACTACCCTGATAGGCTCTCCCTCAAAACCTTCAAAATTCCAATGAGGTAAAAGGTGTATCATGGGCTTATCGTCCCAATGCGATTTATTTTGGTAAAAAGCGTCCTTTTTTTGCATAAACAAGTCTATTGCGCCCGACTGCGAACATACCCTTGGCCACACGGCTTCACCACGATGCTCGAACGCTATCCATTGATAACCGCCAAGCAACCAGTCGTTACTGCCTAAATACTTCCAAGTAAATTCTCTACCCTTCCAATCTTCTGAACTATCCCTATCGTATGCGGGTAAATAGCCCCTAGTAGTATCTGGCTCGAAATACCAACCTCTAGTTGTACTAGTAGCACAACACTCTGAAGAAAATATGCCTTTATTTGGGTATTTTTTATGAACGTACTCGTACTTATTCCAGTTATAATTGATACCTATAACTTCAAGCTCATCGTAAACGGTTGCAATATCTGGGGAGTGAACTACTGCCGACATAATAAAACGACTGTCGTCTAATTTATGGGCAAGCGACATAAGTGTTTTAGCTATACGCCTGCCTTCTTCAGTAGTATGATGCGGTTCTTCATTACCAACTGACCAAAACACTACGGACGGGCGGTTTCTATCACGCTTCATTAAAGCGGTAAGTTGCGCTTTGCCGTCGTCGGTGGACTCGAACCATCTAGTTTCGTCCATAACGATAAAGCCGTTTTTATCAAGTTCTTCCATAAGCGCTTCAGCCTGCATATAGTGGCTGGTCCTATAACCGTTTGCGCCCATTTCCTTCATAAGTTTTACCTTATAACGATGTACGTTATCGGGTACGGCTTTACCTAATAAACCACAGTCAGCATGACCACATACGCCTTTGATTTTATAGTGCTTATCGTTTATAAATAAGCCTTTATCGGGGTCAATTTTTACCGTACGGAAACCAAACTTAACTTCGTAAGTATCGGTCTTAATATCGCCAGTATAAATATCTGCACGCATAGTGTATCTATCAGGGGTATCGGGTGACCATAAATACGGATCGTTTACGTTAAATACCACCTTTACGTCAACGACGTCTTTACCCAAAATAGTGGTAGACGTATCTAATGATTTTACTATTTTATCATCTTTATCTACAATAGAAACTATTGCTTTTGCATCTATTTTTTTATCAGTATCATTACGGATTGTAACGGTAGTTTCTACCGACCAAGTTTTATCGTCCAAATACTTAGGTTTAGCGTAAATACCCCATAAATCTACGGCAACGGGGTCGGTAATGCATAAAAATACGTTACGGTAAATACCCCCGCCGGAGTACCACCAACCCTCATGCTCTTCAGTATTTACGTAAACTGCTAAAACGTTTTGTTCACCATACTTTATCATGTCGGTTAAATCGACTTCAAAAGAGTTATAACCGGAAAAATTACGCTTTAAAATAGCGCCGTTTAGATATATAACGGAGTGGGTTGCGATGCCTTCAAAAAGCAACGTAATACGCTTGCCGAAGTCTTCCTTATCGATATAAAAGTTTTTACGATACCAAGCGTTTTCGTACTTAAAAAAGCCTAGGGCATTATTATACTTTACGTCAGGCACGCCTTCTATAATATAATCATGCGGTAAGGTTACCCTAGACCAACGCTCAGACTTATGTTCGATATCTTCCCTATAAGAGTCTGGTTCTGCAAAATAATCTTTACAAGCAGGACCGATATGATAACGCTCCGTCTTAGCGCCGATATACATAAGACCTTTTACGGTAGAAGTCGGGTTTTTGATATCCCCTTTATGAAATAACCAATCATCATTAAATAAAATCTTTTTTCTCATAAAACACCTTTTAAGCGATATTTTTATAATTTTATTATAGTTTTATAATTGTTTTTTGTAAATGGACTATTTTGTTAAAAAGCTTTAAAATATGTAATATTTTGCTACAATTACTAATTTAAGGCTTAAATAACGGCAATTTTATATACACCTATTAATTTATAAAAACCAGATTTATAATCCGTTAAAGTTACTCTAACGGTTTTTTACCCTTTTTATACCCCATGGGTGAAACGCCAACGTACTTTTTAAAGCCACGGCTAAAGTTAAATTCATCCTTATACCCTACCATAAAAGCAGTATCTACTACTGAATACCCACTAAGTAAAAACTTTTTGGCACGCTCTATACGTACTTTTACGATATATTCTTTAAGGCTTATACCGTACTCCGCCTTAAAAATCCTAAAAAGATAGCTTCTTTCAAACCCAAAGATTTTAGAAAGCGACTCCACTTTTAAGTCGTGCATATAGTTATAGTCAATATATTCTTTAATCTTTAAGACGTTAGCATCTTTAGTCTTAGCACCAGCAAATAAGTGATAAGAAAGCTCGTGCAAAATTGCTGAATACATCCCCGCGTCTAGGCAATCCCCGTTTATGCAATCAAAAATGCGTTTTAATAAATCATCCGGACAGGTATAAACGGATTTAGCGTTATCATAAATGCTTGCATTTTTACCCTTAAAAGCAATCCACATATAATACCAAGGGTTGTCGTTATCGGCAAAATAAGTGGTAACCTCCCCTGGACGAATAATAAAAAGTTCACCACCAACAACGTTATGGCTACCGTTTTTATCACATAAAACGCCCTTACCTTTAACGACGAAATGTATAATATAATAATCCCTTATATGAGGCCCGAACTTATGGTTTGGTTTACAATCTTGCGCGCCTGTAAAAAGTGGGATATAATCAGTTAAATTATCATTATTATTGACAGGTCTATCTCTTAACATAAAAACTCCTCATTAGCAACATTTTAACATATTTACGAAACATTTTGCAATAGTATTTAAAATTTTTTTATGGTAAACTAAAATTAGTAAATAAATAAGGAGTATTTTTATGAAAGTTACTTTTATGGGCGCAGGCAGTACCGTATTTGCTAAAAACGTATTAGGCGATACGCTTTTAACCCCTGCACTTGCTGATGATCTTGAAATTGCACTTTACGATATTGATAAAACCCGTTTGGATGAATCTTACATCGTTATCGATATGCTTAACAAAAAGTATAATAACGGTAAAGCAACAATCAATACATATTTAGGTGTAGAAAACCGTAAAGATGCGTTGAGAAATGCAAAATTTGTAATTAACGCTATACAAGTTGGTGGTTACGACCCTTGTACTATTATTGATTTTGAAATACCTAAAAAATACGGTCTTAGACAAACGATTGCCGACACTTTAGGCATCGGCGGTATCTTTAGGGGGTTACGTACCATTTACGTTATGAAGGACTTCGCTAAAGATATGGAAGAAGTTTGCCCCGACGCATTATTTTTAAACTACACTAACCCGATGGCAATTTTATCAGGTTATATGCAAAGATATACGGGCGTTAATACGGTTGGTCTTTGCCACAGCGTTCAAGTTTGTAGTGAATCGCTTTTAAATACTTTAGGCGTAAGAGATAAATTTGAAGTTGGGTCGGAACTTATTGCAGGTATCAACCATATGGCATGGCTTTTAGATATCCGTGATAAAAACGGCAACGATATTTACCCCGAACTTAAACGTCTTGCAAAAATTAAAAACGAAACAGAAAAACATCATAATATGATTCGTTTAGAGTACATTGATAAATTTGGTTACTATTGTACTGAAAGTTCTGAGCATAATGCTGAGTATAATGCTTTCTACATAAAATCTAAGTATCCTGAACTTATCGATAGATACAACATACCGCTTGACGAATACCCACGTCGTTGTATCGAGCAGATTAATAACTGGAAAAAACAAAAAGACGAACTTTTAAATGGTGGCGATATCCAACATACTAGATCGCGTGAATACGCTTCTAGAATTATGGAAGCCGTTATGACCAACACCCCCTATAAAATCGGTGGCAACGTTTTAAATAACGGCTTAATTGATAACCTACCAAAAGAAGCTTGTGTTGAAGTACCTTGCTTAGTAGACGGTTACGGCGTACACCCCACCCATGTTGGCGCACTCCCCGTACAATGCGCCGCTATGAACATGACCAACATCAACCCGCAACTTTTAACTATCGAAGCAGCGCGCACAGGTAAAAAAGAACATATTTACCAAGCCGCTATGCTTGACCCGCATACTGGGTCTGAACTTTCTATCGACGAAATTATAAAGATGTGCGACGAACTTTACGACGCTCATATTAAAGCAGGTTTCCCAGTATTATAAACTAGTAAAAACACTTTATATGCGGCAAAACGCCACCCTACGTAGGGTGGCGTTTTTAATTGAAGGAGTTTGTGGGAAGACGTTAAAGGGATCGCCATACCACCT
>JAGANI010000008.1 GCA_017624285.1 Clostridia bacterium | reverse complement strand
CCAACTCAAGTACAAGCATTAAAATTCCTTATACAGCATTACAAAACTCTAAAGTTCAATTGTTTTTACCAAACAATATGGCAATGTACAATTGTTTAAGAATAGATAATGTGTCAGATGAGAGAAAGTCTTTTACATCTTATTTGTTAATTGCAGAGAAAGGGTTAACAACAACAACATTTAGAGATAGTGAATATAACCTAAAAGAATTAGAAAATAATAAAAGTTTTCATAGCTTAAAAATGGGAAAAGATGTTATGAAATTTTCAATAACAGCACATAGTCTTGATTGTTTAAACGAAAAAGAAAGATAACACAAATTAATATAATTTCATATAATAAAATATGTTATACAATGTATGACATATTTTTTTAATTATCTAACAAATTTAAAATGAATTATACGAACTAAAAAAGACATTCCTTTTTCGATTAATAAAAGCGACACTGTATTTTGCAAGAACACAACTTCAGACTGTTTAAAGTTGTAATGTTGTGAATTATTTAACAAATTTAAAAAAAATGAAAATTTTATAAAAAAGTGTTGACAATGAAAATAAATGTATGTATACTAACAAAGTACAAATTTGCGGGAGTGGCTCAGTGGTAGAGCGTTGCCTTGCCAAGGCAAATGTCGCGAGTTCGAATCTCGTCTTCCGCTCCATTTTTGTTTTAGGAGACTAAACAAATCATAAAGTAGGGAATGCAAACTTAAATGTTTGCCAAATGGTACCTTCGCCAAGTGGTAAGGCACGGGTCTGCAACACCCTTATCCCCAGTTCAAATCTGGGTGGCGCCTCCATTACATATGCCGGGGTGGCGAAATAGGCAGACGCAAGGGACTTAAAATCCCTCGGAGTAACATCCGTATCGGTTCAAGTCCGATCCTCGGCACCAAAAGGAACAACCTTCAAGGTTGTTCTTTTTTTTAAAAAAATATAAAATTTTTTTCATTTTAAAAAGTAAGATAATGCTAAAATTATATCAATTAAATTAGATAATACTATTATTTTTAATGGAAGTTTAGTATAATATAGGTAATAATAGGAGTTACTTGTATGGAAAATTTTTGTAATTACGTTGATGTTTTTTACGGTAATGGGGAAGTAGATCATTTCCATGATGAAGGCATAGGTTCAAAATGGTTTTACATAAAAGCGCTATGTGGTAATACTAATCCACACGCAGTATTACCTTTTGGGGGTATGTCTGTTGGCGCGTATAGTGGTGGTTATCCAACTGGTTATGGTACGCATTACCCAAATTCTTGCGCAGGTGTAAAAAAGTTTTCCGATAAAATTTTAATCAAAGGTTTTACGCATTTACATCATTCGGGTACGGGTGGTATAGGATATTATTATAATTACGCTTTAACCACGCCTTTTTATGGTGAAGTTTTAAATATTTATAATTATTATCCTATGGATAACGAGAACGCTTCGCCAGGTTATTATGCTACGGAGTTTAACAACGTCGTTGCGGATTTTACCGTAACTAATTTTGTAGCAATACATCGTTACAAATTTAAAAACGACGGGGGACGTATAGCGGTGAATTTTGGTAACGACGGTCTTTTAAGGGATTTTTCCACTCGTTTTTGGGGCATTGTATCAGATGGTAATATAAAGTGCATATCTAACGATATTGTAACTTTTTCAGGTGTTTTTTCTGGTATAAAATTATATTTTGCTGTAAAAATTGAAGCACAAAATGCAGATTGTAAACCCTTTTTAGATAAAAAGGAATATTCTTCTTTTGATAACTTTTTTATACCAAAAAATTCTTTAGATTACGGTTGCATCTTTGATTTTGATGGTAATGATGCAATATTAAAAGTGGCTTATTCAACGGTTTCCACACAAAAAGCGATAGATAAAATTAATGCTGTAAAAGATGATTTTTCCACTATAAAAAACAATGCGCAAAATATCTGGAACGATTATCTATCAAAAATCCAAATAGATTGTGATGATTTTACAGTTAAGCAAAAATTCTATTCAAATTTATATCATACGCTTATTAAACCTATGGATATTTATGGTGAAGAATTTTGAGGTGTAAAAGGCGACGTAATTACGGATATATCTACTTTTTGGGATACTTACAAAACGGTTTTTCCACTTTTATTTATGCTTTATAAAGATTTTGGTGATAAATCCGTAAATGCTATTTTAAATATAAGTGATACTCTTAAAAAAATCCCTTGTAGCATAGGTTTAACAGATAAACTTTGTTGTGAAGAACAAGCAAAAATGCTTGCGCTTTACGTTTTGCTTGACGCATACAATTATGGGGTCAAAACAGCGCATTTATCTAAAATAGAAAGCGTTTTTATGACTGAACTAAATCGTGATGATTTTAAAATATTTTTACAAAACGGTGTATTTGAGCGTTATACACATATATTAGACGTTACCGATATTTGTTTTTATCTTTCAAAATTAACAAATGACGTCGCGTTAAAAAACTTGCTTAATACTCTTTCTAAAAACTGGATAAACGCTTATGGTAAAGATGGTTTAATGAGTGAATCTAGCCAATATTACGAAGGCGATAAGTACACGTATTCATTTAGGTTACAAGCAAATATTGACGAGCGTATATCTCTTGTAAACGGTAAAAAAGAGTATGAAAAACTTCTTGATGCTTTCTTTGGTTTTGGTAAAACAAGTATTAAACAGATAACTGATGTCGATGCGGCTCAAGCGATTTTTGATTCTCATCATCATCGTTTTGAAGGCTTTAATAACGAGTGCGATATGGAAACTCCTTACTCTTATATCTACGTAGGTCGCCACGATAAGCTTTGTGAAATTTTACACGAATGTGTAAATTATTCATTTGCGCTTGGTAAAGGTGGTTTGCCTGGCAATAACGATTCAGGTGGGTTATCATCTTGCTTTTTATTTAACTATTTAGGTATATTTCCGATTGCGGGTAGTGGAAAATTTTTATTAGGTGCGCCTTCTTGCAAAAAAGCAACTATCAATTTGTTTAATGGTAAAAAGCTAGTTATCAACGCGCATAATCTTTCAAACGAAAATTATTTTGTACAAAGCGTCTGCGTCAATGGTAACAAAGTTTCCGATTTTACGGTATCTTGTAATGATATTTTTAACGGGTGCGTAATAGATTTTTATATGCAGAATCAAAAGAAAAAATTTGATATTTAATTTTAATAAATTATTGAATTTGTTTATTAATTATGCTATCATATTAAAAAAACGGAGCGTAGTCTTATGAAAAAGCAATTATTACCATTAAAAAAGAACGTTTATAAAACTGCCTTACACGTTCATACGCAAGTTTCCGATGGTGAGTTAACCCCAGAGGAGTTAAGGGATTATTACAAAAAACACGGTTATAGCGTAGTTGCTTATACCGATCACGAAGTTTTAGTTGAGCATACCGACTTAGCGCAAGATGATTTTTTACCTATAACTTCTTACGAGATCAGTATCAACGCAAAACAAAAAGTTGACTGTTACGATTACACAAAAACTTACCACTTAAATATATATTTACCAGACCCCCATGCAAACACCCACTTTGCATTTACGCCGTCAACCGTTTGGGGTAATGCGGTAAACTATATTAATGACGAGATCGCTAAAATCAATTATAATAGGGAATACTCTATCGATTGCGTTAACGACGTTATTAAACGCACTAATGAGATTGGTGGCTTCGTATCATACAACCATCCGTTTTGGTCGTTACAGGATAGAACCGATTATATCGATATGAAAGGCGTCTGGGGTATTGAGGTATATAACCACGGTGGTTTTGACGTTGGCTATTACGAAAGTTATTATCCTTTAGACGAGCTTTTACGTCAAGGCGTTAGGGTATTACCACTTGCTGTAGACGACTCGCATAACTATCAACAATCATGTGGTGGTTGGGCTATGGTTATGGCAGATAATTTAACCTATGACGAAGTTTTCAACGCTCTTAAAAAGGGTGATATGTATTCTTCTAACGGACCGGAAATTAAAGATATCTATCTTGAGGACGGTTACGTTTACGTTAAAACTTCAAAAGTAAAACAGATTACTTTAACAACTGATCGTCGTTTCGTTAGGACTATCCACGCTAGCGATGATAACGGTATAGATTACGCTAAATTTTATATTGGCGATTATCTAGATAAAACTGTTGAGCATAACGTCGATAAAGATAAAGCTTACATCCGTATCTTTGTTACAGGCTTTGACGGAAGCACGGCTTGGTCAAGGGCATATTTTTATGATGAATTAGTTTAATTTTATAAAACGACGCACCCCGTATGCTAGTATTTTTAGTATACGGGGTGTTTTATTTATATATAAAAATGGCTTTAAGCGTACATTAATTTAATAATAAAATACAAGATTAATTTAGTTGCTTTTTATATTAATTATGATATAATATTTAATATCTTATTTTCGGACGTGTTTAATTATGGTTAAAAGTTTTGCGCGCGTTAAGACGGCTTGTTATTTTACTAATATAACTATGTCTATAGTTGGTAATTTATCTCCGTTACTCTTTTTAACGTTTAATAAGTTTTATGGTATATCGTTTACCTTGCTTGGTGCTTTAGTTTTAATTAACTTTTTTACCCAACTTACAATTGATTTAATTTTCTCGTTTTTCTCACATAAATTTAATATTCCGCTTACAGTAAAACTTACCCCGTTTATTGCTGTATTTGGCTTTTTAATTTACGGTCTTTGGCCGTATATCTTTCCAAATAACGTCTTTTTAGGCTTAGTTATCGGTACGGTGATATTTTCATCTTCTTCAGGTTTAGCTGAAGTTTTAATTAGCCCTACTATTGCAGCAATCCCTGCCAAAAACCCCGATAGGGAAATGAGTAAGTTACACTCAATTTACGCTTGGGGCGTAGTTGGGTTTGTTGTTTTAGCAACTTTATTTTTATTTCTTGTAGGGGATGATTTTTGGCAAATCCTTGCGATGGTTTCAGCAATCGTGCCTTTAATCTCTTGCATATTGTTTATTGGTCAAAAAATTCCTGAAATGGAAACGCCCCAAAAGGTTTCCGGCGTTATAAACCACTTAAAAAATCCCACGCTTTGGCTTAGTGTTTTTGCAATATTTTTAGGTGGCGCGGCAGAAGTCACTATGAATCAATGGGCTTCAAGTTATTTAGAAACTTTAGGTATAGATAAACTTTGGGGTGACGTTTTAGGCGTTGCGCTATTTGGTTTTGCACTTGGTTTAGGTAGGTCTTTATACGCTAAAATTGGTAAAAATATTGATAGGGTTATATTTTTTGGCGCTATCGTCGCAACGGTGTGTTATTTAGTTGCAGCGTTAGTTCCAGTATCGTTCGTGGCTCTTATTGCTTGCGCATTAACGGGTTTTTGTGTATCAATGTTCTGGCCGGGTAATTTAATTATCGTTGATAAAAAAATCCCGCACGGTGGTGTATTTATGTACGCTATGATGGCAGCGGGTGGCGATCTAGGCTCGTCTTTAGGGCCGCAAATGGTTGGTGCTTTAACCGACCTTGCGTTAGCCGGTAAGTTTGGTGCTAAAATTGCAAACATGGGTTTAAGTTTTGGCTTATTAATTAGCACGGTCTTTCCGTTATTACTTATCTTTGTCTCGCTAATTATTTGGAAGGGTAAGGTAAAAAATACTGCATTAAATACTTTACCGTTAGAAGGTAAAGTTAATAATTAAAATTAGCCCGATATATCGGGCTTTTTTATTGTACATTTTATAACAAGTATATAAAAAAAGCGTTGCAAGATACTTCAAAAAGTATTATAATATCACAAAAGGTGGTGGGCTATGTACGTATCATTAATAATTTTAATATTAACTTGTGCGCTTATAATATTTTCGGTATTAGTTAAGCCGTCAATTAAAATAGGTGGCGTTACGCTTGGTACTTACTGGCTTTCAGCGCTTTTAGGTGCGTCGCTTATGCTTATTTTTGGCGTAATAGATTTTAACTTAGTTTGGCAAGGCTTAACTTCAAACACGGCAGTAAATCCAATTAAAATTTTGGTTCTGTTTATTTCGATGACGCTTTTATCCGTCTTTTTGGATGAAACAGGCTTTTTTTCATATTTAGCTGAAAAAATCTTACATAAAGCAAAGACAGGTCAAAAGACTTTGTTTTTTACGCTATATATTACAGTTAGTATTTTAACCGTTTTTACTTCTAACGATATAATAATTTTAACGTTTACACCGTTTATATGTTTCTTCTGTAAAAGGGCAAAAATCGACCCCGTTCCATATCTATTTACCGAATTTGTTGCGGCAAATACTTGGAGTATGGCTTTAATTATAGGTAACCCTACAAATATTTATTTAGCATCAAATTTTGGTATAAGTTTTTTTGATTATCTTTCTATTATGGTTTTACCAACCGTTTGTGGTGGATTAACGTCGTTATTAATTTTGTATTTGTTATTTAAAAAAATGCTTTCTAAACCCATACAAGCAAGCGAGTTTGAACTTAAACATCAAATAAAAGATAAATTTTTATTAGTTTTAGGGCTTATCCATTTGCTAGGATGTATCATACTTCTTGCAATAGCGTCTTATATTAATCTAGAAATGTGGATGATATGTTTATCCCTTGCCGTAAGCGAAAGCGTTATTGCTTTAGTTTACTTAATAGTTAAAAAACAAAAAAAGCATTTTTTATTTGCTACGTTTAGGCGTGCGCCGTATGAACTTATACCTTTTGTGGTTTCAATGTTTATAGTCGTTTTAGGCGTAACAAAATCGGGTGTAACGGATAAAATAATAACGGTGCTTAGTGGTATAGAACCTATATTTTCTTATGGGATAGCATCATACTTAACGGCTAACTTAATAAACAATATTCCGATGAGTGTTTTGTTTGCAAATTTATCCGTTGGTAGTGGGACGGGTGCTGTTTTTGCATCGATAGTTGGCTCAAATTTAGGTGCATTGCTAACGCCTATAGGCGCATTAGCAGGTATAATGTGGTGTAATTTGTTAAAGATACACGATTTAAGGTTTTCGTTTAATAAGTTTATTAAATACGGGGTTTTAGTTTCCGTACCCACTTTAATCGTTACTTTATGTATATTATTTGTAATTTTATAAAAAATAAAAGCGGAAGGTTTTTAAGCCTTCCGCAATTTTTTACTTGCAACAACCGTTGCCAAAACCAAATAAGTTACCACCGCCGTTCTTGCATAAGCAGCAAATTAATGCAAGCGCTATCGGTAATGCGTAACAACTATTTAAGATATTGCAAATTCCACCGTTTTTGCATACGCATAAAATTAAAAGGATAATTAGTATCCAAAGACAACAGTTATTGTCGCCAAAACCAAAATTCATATATGTACCTCCGTATTTCCTTTGCTTAAAATAAGCAAGTTCTTTACTTTATAATAAGCAATTTGCAAAAAAATTGTTACAAAACTTTTTAAAAGAGTCCTTATTTAATTAAAAACTTTATTTTGCGTATTTATTTTGTTTGATTTATTAAAACAAAAATGTTAAAATCAAAGTCAGCAGATACCTTTTTTGGATCTGACTATTATTTCTAACTTCATAAAGGATTTTTTTCAACAGATATTCTTTACGAAATTTGATTGGAGGGCATTTATGCAAAATTCGGGTGAAAAGTTTTTTACAACTAAAAATATAGTCTACTTGGCTATATTAACAGCGTTATTAATTGTTTTAAATCTTTTAGGCTCTGTTTTTAAGATTGTTACTAACGTAAACCTTACGCTGATACCTATCGTTTTAGGCGCTTTAATGCTTGGTATTAAGGGTGGTATTATACTTGGCGTAATAAGTGGTTTAATGACGTTTATCTTTGGTGTTACGGGTGTTGACCCATTTACACAATTTTTATTTTCACAACATCCTGTTTTAACTTTTTTAACTTGTACGGTTAAGATTACCGCAGCAGGCGCTTTAGGTGGTTTAGTATATAAACTTATAAGCAAAAAGAACACTTACGTTGCAACGTTCGTGGCTTCTGCTGTAGTACCCGTAGTAAATACGGCGTTATTTATAGTTGGCGCGCTCACTATGTACGATTCAATTTCTGCCTTAGCATCACCTGATGGTTACGGCGTAGTTTATTTTTTAGTTATCGTGTGCGCAGGGGTAAATTTTTTAATTGAACTTGCAATCAACGTATTAGTTGCACCAGCAATACACACTACCGTTAGGGTTTTAGAAAAAAACGTTTTCAAAAGATAGGTAAATTATGTTATTAGCAATTGATATCGGTAATACAAATATAAAATACGGTCTATTTAAAGGTAGCGTTTTGACGGCAAGTTTTAGGGTGTCGTCAAGGATTAAGCGTACCGCGGATGAGTATGGCTCTGTTTTAATTAATCTTTTGGCAAGCGCTGGCGTAAAGCAGTCGGATATAACAGGTATTATCATTTCTTCGGTTATTCCGTCGCTTAATTACACAATTTGCCACATGTGTGAATATTTCTTTAACACTAAACCTATTATGATAGGGAGAGGTATTAAAACTGGTTTAAATATTAGGGTTGATCATCCTAAAGAAGTCGGTGCAGACAGAATAGTTAACAGTGTAGCAGGTTTTCGTAAATACGGTAACCCGGACGAGCCTTTAGTTATAATAGACTTTGGTACTGCAACTACTTTTAATGTTTTGCAAGGCTCAACATTAATTGGTGGTGTAATTGCCCCTGGTATAAAAACTGCGTTAGAAAGTTTAGTTAGTGGTACAGCGCAACTTCCTATGATAGAACTTCGCGCACCAAAATCGGTTATCGCAAAGGATACTGAAAGCAACATGCAAGCAGGTATCGTGTTCGGCTTCGCAGGTTTGGTTGAGAAGATTGTTGATAAAATTAAAACGGAACTTGGCGTTAGCGATATAAAAGTTATCGCAACCGGTGGTATGGGTGAAGTTATCGCTAAAGAAGTTTCGGTTATAACTAAGTTTGATAGAAAGTTAACCCTTGACGGGCTTAGATATATTTACGAGCTTAATTCGGAAAATTAATAAATAAAAGCCAAAAGGCAAAAAGTATACACAAAAAGGTAAATCCTTGGAGGAATTTATGAAAAAAGTAGGCGTAGCAATTTTAGGTTTAGGCGTTGTAGGTGGCGGTACTTACAAAATTTTAACCGATAATAAAGAGTATTTTAAAAAGACACAAGGTCTTGATATTACAGTAGAAAGCGTTTTAGAACTTAACAAAGAACGCGCTCTTTCACTCGGTGTGCCAGAATCAAATATTGCCTCAAGTATATCGGAAGTAATTTCCAACCCTAACGTTGATATCGTTGTAGAAGTTATCGGTGGCGTTAAAGTCGCTAAAGATTTTGTTTTAAAAGCAATTTTAAGTGGTAAAAGCGTAGTAACTTCTAATAAAGAACTCGTTGCAAAATACTGGCACGAACTTGAAGCAGAAGCTAAAAAGATGGGCGTAGGCTTATATTTTGAAGCAAGTTGTGTAGGCGGCGTTCCTATTATTAGGACGTTAATCGACGGTATGCAAGCAAACAATATCACGACGTTAAAAGGTATCGTAAACGGTACTACAAACTATATTTTAACAAAGATGACCGAAGACGGCGCTGATTATGACGAGGTTTTAAAAGAAGCGCAAAAATTAGGTTATGCTGAAGCAAACCCCACCGCAGACGTTGAGGGTTTTGACTCTACTTATAAAATTTCAATCCTTTCAAGTATTGCATTTAATAAAAAAGTTCCTTACGAAGTCGTTTCTAGGGAAGGTATTACGTCTATCACTAAAGAAGATATTGCTTATGCAAAAGACTCCGGTTACGTTATTAAACTTTTAGCAATTGCAAAAAATTCTGATAAGGGTATTGAAGTCAGGGTTAACCCCGCACTTATTAAAAAAAGCAATCCATTAGCAAGCGTAAACGATTCTTTTAACGCAGTATTTTTACATGGTGATAGCGTTGATGATATTATGCTTTACGGCAGGGGTGCAGGTGCGCTTCCTACAGGTAGTGCAATCGTTTCAGACGTTATTTACGCAGCGCAACATACAAAATGTTATTATGCACCGTTCAAAAATAACGCTACTGCTGATAAAACTACTAAATTCGTTAACGATTTCGAAACCAAATATTTTATTCGCTTAACGCTTGAAAACGTTGTTGGGACTATTTCTAAGCTTACGGCTGTGTTTGCTAAAAATGGCATCAACTTAACTTATATTAAACAAGATCCCGATAACGAGGGTAACGCTAAACTTGTATTAATTACCGACTTAGCGTTTGAGTCTTCTGTTAATAAATCTATCGAAAAGATTTCTTCTATGAAGGAAGTTAAATCAGTTGATAGCATCTTAAGGGTAGAGGATTAATTATAATTAAAAAGACCGCAATATGCGGTCTTTTTTTGTTAATAATTATAAAAATCAAATGGTACGTTAGTTGCCGTTTTGTAAATTTTTCTGTTTTCTATATTTATATGGCGTTAAACCTGTGTGTGCTTTAAATACCTTAATAAAATAGCTTAAATCGGTAAAACCGTTGTCAAAAGCAATTTTAGTTATAGGGTCTTCCGTGGATAAAAGCATTGTAGATGCCTTTTCAATACGGTAAGAAATTAAATAATCAATAGGGGATAACCCCGTGGTTTTTTTAAAGTAATAACTAAAATAATTTGGCGTAAGTTTTGCAACTTCAGCTAAATTGTCAAGTGATATTACCGATTGATAATTTTCTTTAATATATTTTAAAACGTTATTAATTTTAGTTTTTTGTAAACTTTTTTTGTCTATATTTGGTAATGACCACTCGGTTAAATCTTCTTCTTTAAGTACGCCAAAAGTTTTATATAATCCACCGATAATAGTAAGTGTATCGGCGCTTGATTCAACAAAATAAAAAAGCTCGTTTAAAGTGCTTTTTAATTTATCGTTAGTAACGTATGATGTAAAACTAATAGTGCCGTTAATTACTTTATCCAAAAAATTAGAAGTTTCTCTATTTGAATTTCTTAAAAATTTAGGGTTAAAAACCAAACAATCATAAAAACAATTTTCAGGCGTAGCGCCGTGTACGGATTCAGCATTAATAATAAACAAATCCCCACGTTTTAAGTCGTATTTAACGTTATTTACAGTTAAGTGTAAAACGCCTTCGTGTACCTTTATTATTTCTATAGAAGTATGCCAATGGTTTACCATAACGTACTTTGGTCTATCGGGGGTAAGTTTATAAAGTTGTAATGGAAAATCTTCTCTACCATGCGTTTTTAATTCGTTAAATCCCATAAAAACCTATAAATCGTAAAATAATTATATTTTACAGTATTATAACACAAGTATTTTAGTTAAATCAAGTATATAATAATAAAAAAAAGTAGAGGTGTATTATGGCAGAATCAAGATATATAGGCACTTATCCAGTAATTGGCATCCGTCCTACTATTGATGGTAGGCGTGGTCCGTTAAAGGTTAGGGAGTCTTTAGAAGTTCAAACTATGAACATGGCAAAAGCCGCTGCAAAACTTATTTCTGATAACTTAACGTATTCTAATGGCGAGCCTGTTAAGGTTATTATAGCAGATACTACTATTGGACGTGTGGCAGAGGCAGCCGCTTGTGCGGATAAATTCAAAAAGAATAACGTTGATATCACTATAACCGTTACCCCTTGTTGGTGTTATGGGTCTGAAACCATGGATATGGATCCCATGACCATCAAAGCGGTATGGGGCTTTAATGGTACTGAGCGACCTGGTGCAGTGTATCTTGCGGCAGTTTTAGCGGGTCATGCGCAAAAAGGTTTACCAGCATTTGGTATTTATGGGCATGACGTGCAAGATTTAACCGATACCACTATTCCTTCCGACGTGCAAGAAAAACTACTTCGCTTTGCAAAGTGTGCAGTTGCGGTAGCAACTATGCGTGGTAAATCATATTTACAAATTGGTTCAATTTGCATGGGTATTGCAGGTTCAATCGTTAACCCTGATTTTTTTGAAGAATATTTAGGTATGCGTGTGGAATCCGTTGACGAGGTAGAAGTTATCCGTCGAATGGATGAGGGTATTTATGATAAAGCAGAGTACGAAAAAGCCCTTGCATGGGTCAAGAAAAACTGTAATCCCGATTTTGATAAAAACCCCGTAGAACTTCAAAAATCACCCGAACAAAAGGAAAAAGATTGGGAATTTACCGTTAAGATGATGTGTATAATCAAAGATTTGATGAACGGTAATAAAAACCTTCCCGAAGGCAGGGAGGAAGAATTCGTCGGTCATAACGCCATAGCGGCAGGTTTCCAAGGTCAACGTCAATGGACTGACTTTTATCCAAATTGTGATTTCCCTGAAAGCATGCTAAATTCTTCTTTTGACTGGAACGGCGCTAGAGAGCCTTATATTTTAGCAACTGAAAACGACTCCCTT
Source organism: Clostridia bacterium (assembly GCA_017624285.1). Lineage (GTDB taxonomy): Bacteria > Bacillota > Clostridia > Christensenellales > Borkfalkiaceae > UBA11475. Next base: position 16,743 of record JAGANI010000008.1, on the reverse strand, counting down.
AACGGTGTATGTATGTTGTTTGGTAAACTACTAACGGGTAGGGCGCAAATTTTTGCCGACGTTAGAACTTACTGGTCGGGCGACGCAGTTAAACGCGTAACTGGTTACGATATCAAAGGTAAAGCAAAAGAAGCCGATGGTTTTATCCATCTTATTAATTCAGGCGCAGCATGTGTTGACGCTTGTGGCGAAGTTTTAGATGCTAATGGTAACCCTGTTATGAAACAATGGTGGGAGATGACCCAAAGTGATATCGATGCTTGTATGAAGGCTACCACTTGGCCCGCTGCTGATTTAGGATATTTCCGTGGTGGTGGATTCTCGTCAAGGTTTGTTACTAAGGCTGAAATGCCCGTTACAATGATGCGCTTAAATTTAGTAAAGGGTATAGGACCTGTTATGCAACTTGTTGAAGGTTGGACTGTTAAACTCCCTGACGAAGTTACTGATAAACTTTGGGCAAGGACTGATTACACTTGGCCGTGTACGTGGTTTGTTCCAAAAACGACGGGGTACGCACCCTTCAATTCCGCTTATGAAGTTATGAATAATTGGGGTGCAAACCACGGTGCAATTTCTTACGGTCATATCGGTGCAGACGTTATTACGTTATGTTCAATGCTCCGTATTCCAGTATGCATGCATAACGTTGACGAAGATAAAATCTATCGTCCCGCTTGTTGGAACGCTTTTGGTATGGATAAAGAAGGCGCAGATTATCGTGCTTGTCAAACCTATGGTCCTTTGTATAAAAACATAAGATAATTTTATATAAAATAAAACTCTGTGTAGTGATACACAGAGTTTTTTTGACCCCGTTAAGGGGTTATTTTATATTATTAGCAGTTTTTGCATCTTGTAAGCACTCGGCTAAAACTTCTTCGTAGCAACGGCATTTGTTTGCGCCGTCAATACCTGTATCTTTACAAATTTCGCATTTAAATTTAGGTTCTAAATCTTTTAAGGTAAGGTTAACGGTTTTAAGTAAACTTATTAATTTACGGGTAACTTCGCTTCGTTCAGTCTCAAGTTCGGCAACGTTATCTTTTTTACCGCCAAATTCCGACATAGCAAGCGCAATATCAATTTCTTTAAGTCTTGTATGTAAATCGTTAAACCCTGCAAGCTTAGAGGCTTTTTTAAGATTGTTTTTAGCAAGGGCATTAGCGTTATAACGGCGTTCGCCATACTTAGCGTTAATCATTTCAATAGTAACTTTTACGTTATTATTTTTATTAACGTTATCGTGTTTTTCTAGATTTTCAATATCAGTTTTATTAAAGATATTTTTGCTTTTCCAACCACCTAAAATGGCGTTTGCATAGGCAACGGGGTTAGATTTTCCTACTGAGCGCACGATTGCTTCTAAAATTATTTCGTCGGAAAAATTCCACTCTCTCCAAACTTTTAAGTTATCCCTATCCCAATTAGTAACGCTACGCTTAAGTCCAAGCGTATCAAGTATGGTATGGATAAACTCATCATCTTTTTCAAGACGCAAAAAGTAACCGTTAACAGCGTCAAAATCTATAACGCCACGCTTAAATAAAAACTCAATCAAAGTGTCCATATCGCTAAGCGTGTTTTTACCTTGCTTAAAGCAGTAGTTTGCAATAAATAGTAAAGCGTCTTCTTGATACCCGTATTTAAACCATTTAGATGTAAAATTATCAACCACCGTATCTATAACTTCAAAATAAAGTGAAAGCGCTTTCGCTATTTTTATAGATACGTCAAAAAGTTCCTTCTTTTTATCGGTATGCCTTTCTATTTCTTCAACAGAAAAACATTTTAAGGAATATAATTCCATCATAAATTGGTCAAGTTTTTCAAAGCTACCTTTTTTAAGGGTAGAAGCCGCCGTCAAAATACTTTCCATATTAAAACCAAGTTCGTTTGTCCACTTGTTTAATAACTTTAAGTTTTCAATTTCAGGTTGTTTGGTCGAGCGCATCGCTTTAAGTATTTTTTCAAGTTCGTGCGTTCTAGAAACGTATTTAGAAAGTTCTTGTTCAACTTTTTCGGTAGTATTTATACCCCTTGCGCCAAAATCTTTAGCAACTTTAGATATATATCTATAACTAATCGTATCGCCCTTTCTTTCAATACAATGTGATACAATCATAAGCATAGCGTCTTGGCTAATTGAATATACTTCCATTATATTAAAATATTCGCTATACTCGGATATACCTATCGCTTTATTGGGGAATAAATGTTGCAAAGAAGTACAAAAATCGGTGTACTTTTCGGGTTTGTATTTTTTTGCCCTTGCATAACCAGTATTTATCGATTGATATATAACTGAAAACGGTTCTTCTACAAAAGAGACAAGATCAAACTCTTGCCATAATTTAAAAGCATCGATAACTTTTTCTTCAGAGAGTTCTAAGTGTTTGGCAATTTCATTTAAAGTAGTATCACACTTGGCGTTTGCGCATAAATACAAGCCGTAAAGATACACCTTAACGGCATCTCCATCAACTAATGGCATATATTCTGTTATAAAAGCATTTTCTACGTTGGTTTTACCGTTTGCGGAAAAATCTTTAGTAAATCCTATCGCCATTTGATACTCCTTTTTTAGTAAAATTAAAAATACACTTGATTTTTACTTTATGTTAATGTATAATTACATTAACATTGGGTATTATCGCTTAATTTGTTGTTTTACCGTTAAAAATCCCGCTCGCTTTTAGGCGAACGGTTTTAACTAAATCAAGGTTAATATATTATACAAAAAATTTTTAGCAAAATCAAGTTTTCTATCTATTTTTTTCAAACTAAACTAATTTTTTTAGAAAATTTTACTTTGCTGTAAGGAGTCAATTTTGGCAGGCAAGATTTTAACACCGGTTACACTTTGGGAGAATTTTAGGATACTTTCAACCGATTTTAAAGTTTTAAGGACGTTTACGGAAAACGGCGTTACTTTTACAGAGCTTTATGTATATAGACCGGTTTCGCGCACGGATAAGGTTGCAATTTATACCAAACTTGCATACGTTGGGTCAGATTTTTCAAACAGCCCGACACTCTTTTTGTTGCAAGACGTTGGGCAGGAGATTAGTGACGTTGACCTTAAATTTATAGTTAGCCGTGGTTATAGCGTAGTTGCTATGGATATCGCAGGGGATAATGGTAAAGTTATGCATGCCGTGGGTAATGCAGTAGCTGAAGCTGTTAATGAAAACGTTTTATCAAAAGCAATAGCGTCTTCAGTCGCCAAAAATTTAAGTACTACACCTAACGAGGTGGAAAGGGAATATTCACCCTATACGATTTATCCGGAATCATTATCGTACGCCAAATATTTAAATGCAAAAAACAATTTACTTGGCGTTGGTTTAAATGCTAACGAGTCGCCTTATTACCAATGGTGCGCAAACGCCAGATACGTTATTGGTTACCTTAAAAATGTTGAAAAAATTTCAAAAATCGGCGTCATTGCATTAAAAGATGCCGTTACAATAGGTTTTCATCTTGCTTCTACAGAGCGTTTAGATGCTTTTGTATCCTTGTACGGTTGTGGTTGGCAATTACCAAACGGATATAAATATTCGCCAAAACTTCGTAGTGATTATAGCGCGGAAGAACACCGTGTTTTAGCTGGTATTGAAGCGCAAAGTTATGCAAGTTACGTAACTTGTCCTACACTTATGCACGTTGCAACCAACTATCCTTATAGTGATTTTGATCGTGCTTACGATACCTATTTAGGCATTAAGGATGAAGTATATTCGGTTATTAATTATACAGTTGGCACAGGTGCGTATTTAACTTATTCATCCTTTAGGGATTGTGAGCTTTTCTTTAATAAATTTTTAAAAGGTCGCGACGTTTATATACCGCAAAATATCGATTTAGAAGTTGATATCGAAAACGGCAAAATACGTTTACAAGTTACTGCAGACGTCGACGCTTTAGAGTTTATCGAAGTTTACGCAAGCGATGGCGTGGTAGAGCCTGAGTATAGGTGTTGGAAGCGTATTAAAGACTTCCGTTTATCAGAAACCGACAATGGTAGATATACCTTTAACTATTCACCTGTAAAAGATAACGGTATAGCATTGTTTTTTGCAAAAGCGCAATATCGCAACGGCTTTAAGATAAGTTCACAAGTAGTAGCAAAGCGCTATCAAAATAACGAGGTTGAGTGTAGACCACAGTTTAACGTTATATATTCTAGTAGGGATTACGCTAAAAACGGCATATTTGAAGCAATTAATACAAACGTAGACGTTTCGCTTTGTATGAAGACTCAGCCCGAAGTATTAAAAGAAATTAGAGGGCCTTTAGGTATATTAGGTTTACCTGCAACTAGGGGGTTAACAACTTTTAACGTGTTAAAACCAAGTTTTGATGCAATGCTTGTTATGGACGTATTTACTGAAACCGATTTAGACGTTAAGGTGGAACTTATTAGCGACCAATACACCGCTAAAGAAATGCATTATTTTGCAGTTGTAAAAGTCGTAGGTGGTAATATTTGGAATAAAGTTCAAATAGAAAAATCCCGTTTTAAGACGATAGAAGGCTTCCACTTAAAATCTTATGATAACGTTAAATCAATTAAGATTTTAGGTGATGGCAACTTTGCAATAAATAATATATTGTGGGTATAACTATGCAGTATAACGTAGGCGATATTATATACACAAAGAAGAAACACCCTTGTGGTGATAACAAGTGGGAAGTCGTCCGCGCTGGCGCTGATTATAAAATTAAGTGCTGTAAATGCAGTAGGTTTGTAATGCTTACCTTGGATGACCTTAAAAAAATTACTAAAAAAATAGAAAAGGCTTAATATGGACGAAACTTTAAATAAAGACACTACTAAAGAAGTTTCTCTAAACCCTAATAACATTGATGTATCTGACAATGATAACGTTAATTTAGAAGAAGTTAACGTAAATCTAGACAACGCTAGTGTTTGCAATTATAAGAAAAAAGGGAAAAAAAGGGCAAAATTTATAGTAATGCTGGTAGTATGTTGTCTATTGGCATTAGCCCTTATTAATACTATCGTCGTTAGATGCTGTTTTATCCCTGTTGAGATTGTTGGTGATTCTATGAACGACACCTTACAAGACGGTGATATTTTATACGTTGTTAAAAATGGAAACGTTAAACGTGGGGATATAGTAATTATCGAAGGGGAGAAGGAAAACGACATTATTATTAAACGTATCGTTGCTAAACAAGGCGATATGGTAAAACTAGTAGATGGCGAGTTGCTTATTAAATACGACGGCACGGAAGAGTTTGTTCCAATAGACTCTAAAAACGCTAAAATCCCGCAAGGTTTTAAGTATTCAAGCACGTGGCTGGATGAAAACGGTTATACGCTAACAGAAGATGAGTATTTTTATTTAGGTGATAACCGCGCAAACAGTAGCGATAGCTTGTCTTCTTATAAAACATGTTCAGGCAATCAAATTTTAGGAAGATCTGGCAATTTTTTAGTTAGCGTTAAAGGTTTTACTTCATTTGTGGTAAAAACTACTAATTATTTTAGGACTTTTTTAGGGTTTAACTCTGTTTTATCTTAGGTGTTTATATGGATAATTTTTTTACTCAGCAAGAATTTGATTCCGTAAAAAAACAAAGGCTATCAGCAATTATTATGATTGTCTTAGTTTTAACGGTATATTTTGCGTTGTTTATAACTACAATTATAAGTTATTTGCGTTTACCGTACCAAGACGCTAAGGGTAACTTGTACAAAGCTATGTTGTACGTTGTTACCGTCGTGGTAATAGTGTATTTATATATTTTTATCGGTATAAGATATAAACGCGTTAATAAATATTACAAAATGCTTTGTGGTGTTTTTAACGGCACTTGTGTAAAAGATACTGGTAAATTTATTAGTTTTTCAGACACGTTAGAAACAAAAGACGGCGTAGACGTAAAGCATATGATATTTTCCGTTTATATACCACGGCGTGCTAATTGGTATGAGCGTGTCATTTATATCCCTTACGAAAGAGATTTTCCTCCGTTTATCGAAGGACAGGATGTAATTTTTACATCACAATCAAACATTTTAATTTCATATGAAATTTTAGACGAAAAATAATTATAAAAACCCCGCATACGGGCAACAAGGACTATTATGGAAAGAAAGGATATCGAACTTAAATATTTATGGAATTTAGAAGATTTATTTACTAGCGACGATGCTTGGAAAACCGAGTACGATAAGGTTTATAGTGAAGCAGATTTTTCGGCTTTTCAAGGTACGCTTGGCAATAAGGATAGTTTTATTAAATTCAATAAACTTAGCGATTCGCTAGTTATTAGGTTAGAAAAATTATTTGTTTACGCTATGATGAAGTCTGACGGCGATGCAAGATCGTCTGAGTATAGCAAACTTTTATCAATGGCTCAACAATTAGATGTTAAAATTGAGGCTGAAACTGCTTTTAGCGTGCCTGAACTTTTATCTTTGGACGAATCTATTTTAAAAGGCTATATTGCAGATCCTGATTTAAAGCCATACGATTATCAACTTAAAACCTTACTTAAGTCTAAAGAACACGTTTTAAGTAAGGAAATGGAAGAAACTCTAGCGTCGGTATCCGAAGTAACGTCATCTTTTAGAGAGATTTTTACAAAACTAGATAATGCTGATTTACCCCTTGCGCCTTTTACCTATAATGGGGAAGAATATCCTTTAACACATGGTTTATATGGTCAATATATGCAATCACCTGACAAAGGTTTGCGCGAATGTGCTTTTAAGGCATATTATAAAGCGTATAAATCCGTGCTTAACACTATTACTTCAACTTACTATGGTAACGTTAAGAAAAACGTTTTTTTAGCAAAAATTAGGAAGTATGATAGTTGCTTAAGTCAAGCGCTAAGTAACGAAGACGTTGATGAAAGCGTTTATCATAACTTGCTTAACTCGGTTCATAACTCGCTTTACCTTATGCACGATTACGTAAAAGCAAAAAAAGAAGCGTTAAAACTTGATGAAATGCATATGTACGATATGTACGTACCTGCTGTAGAAGACGCCGATATCAAACTTAAGTATGAAGATGCGTATAAATTTGTTATAGAAGGGTTAGCGCCTTTAGGTAAAGATTATCAATCCGTTTTACAACGCGCTTTTGACGAAAGATGGATTGACGTATACGAAACCACAGGTAAACGTAGTGGTGCTTATTGTTGTAATGCTTTTGCTAGTCATCCCTACGTATTACTCAACTATACTGAAACCACACACGACGTGTTTACTATTGCGCACGAAATGGGTCATGCAATGCATTCATATTTTTCTTGTAAAAATCAACCTTTTGCAAAGGCATCATATAAAATTTTCGTAGCTGAAGTCGCAAGTACCGTTAACGAGGTTTTATTACACCGTCATATCTTAAAGACGGCGACTGATAAAAAACTTAAAAAGTATATTTTAAGCTACTTTCTAGAGATGATCCGTACTACGCTATTTAGACAGACGCAATTTGCTGAGTTTGAGTATATCGCACACGATAAGGTATTTAAGGGTGAACCTTTAACTAAAGATTTAATGGATGAAGTTTACCTAGATTTAAATAAGCGCTATTATGGGGAGTATGTTATCTCTGATGAAGAAATTTCTCACGAATGGGCTAGGATACCTCACTTTTATTCGGCTTTCTACGTATATAAATATGCAACGGGTATAATAAGCGCGCTTGCTATCGCTGATAGGATTTTAACCGAGGGCGAACCTGCCGTTAAAGATTACTTTGCATTTTTATCTTCAGGTTCATCAGATAGCCCTGTTGAACTTTTAAAGATTGCCGGGGTTGATTTAAGCAAAACCGACGCTTTTGATAAGGCTATGAATATGTTTAAGTCGTATTTAGAAGACTTTAAGTCTATTTAACGGGGTTAAAATGCAAATCACTTACAAAAACGATAAAAAAGATTATAGAGATTTATATATTTACAATGCACTTTTTGGCAAAAAAAAGAAGTTTATAAATATTGCCGTATACATAGGTATATGCGTATTTTCATTTATAGCGATGGTGGTATTTTTAATACTTTCAATGCCAAAGCCAGCAACTTTACTTTTATATCTTGGTATATTATTTGTAGTTGTATCAATATTAAGTATTTGCGGTGTGGTTGTTGCCGTAAAAAAAGCCATGACTAATTTAGATAAGACTGCTGTTGATTTTTATTTTATCACCACGACTTACGATTTTAGAGAAGACGGCTATACGGTAACTTCAAAAAACAGCAAAAAAAGAAAACCTACGATAACTAATCTTGATTATTCCACCATCATCAAAGGTGTTGAAAGAAAGTCTGTTATCTACTTATACGTTCATCCTACGGTTGCATTTATATTAAAAAAGACTGATATTGATAATTTGGATGATTTTTTAACATTATTAAAAAAACAATTAGGGGATAAATTAAAATGCCTACAAAAAATGTAAGTAAGCCTAAAGAAGTCAACGTAAAAGGCGTTGATATGCCACACAACTTGGAGGCGGAGCAAGCGTTATTAGGTTGTATTATGCTTGATTCTGAAATTCAACTAGACGTAATTACAAAGTTGGATGCAGGGGATTTTTATGCGGATTCGCACAAATATATATTTGAAGCAATGCGTGATATTTGCAACCAAAATTTACCGGTAGATTTTGTTACTTTAACCGATAAGCTTGAGTCCGATGGTAATTTAGAATCCGCTGGTGGTATTGCATACTTAACAAATTTAACTAAAATTATGCCTTCTTCGGCAAACTATATGCATTATCTTGATATAGTATTAAGGGATGGCACTTTGCGTAAACTTATTAAAGGCTCGGCAGAAGTTATTTTGGAAGCACAATCATCACAAGATAAACAAAGCGCACTTGCTTTTGCTGAAAAAACCGTATTTGATCTTTCTTCGCAAATGGATAACGGTTCTATGGTAAAAATCAATGCAGTTTTACCCGAAGTTATCAATAAATTTGATAAAATCAGTAAAGATAAAAACGCATTTAAGGGTATACCCACTAAATTTAAGCGTTTAGATTTTTTACTTAATGGTCTACACGATAGCGACTTGATTTTGGTAGCCGCTCGTCCTGCTATGGGTAAAACGTCTTTCGCTATGAATATCGTTGAAAACGTCGCAACTTCTTCAGATAAAGTTTGTGCGGTGTTCTCGTTAGAAATGGGTAAAGAGCAATTAACCCAAAGGATGCTTTGTTCTATTGCAGAAGTAAGCATGCAAGATGCGTTAAAAGGTGATTTAACTAAAGAACAATGGCTTAGATTAGCATCCGCAAGAGAAAAGTTATCAAAGGCAAAAATTTACATAGACGACTCTACTCTTATCACTCCGGCGGAAATGTTGTCAAAATGCCGTAGGTTACAGCGTAAATATGGTTTAGATCTTATCATGATCGACTATATCCAGTTGATGTCAAGTGGTAGTAAAAATACTGATAGCCGTCAACAAGAAGTTGCTGAAATTTCAAGAAATTTAAAAATTTTAGCAAAAGAATTAAACGTACCAGTAATCGTACTTTCGCAGTTATCGCGTAGTGTAGAGTCGCGTACTGATCATCGTCCTCAACTTTCTGATATGAGGGATTCTGGTGCAATCGAGCAGGATGCTGATATCGTTATGTTTATACATAGGCCAGAGTATTACGCAACCCCGCAAGAACTTGCCGAAGGCAAGGTTCAACCTAATATTGCTGAAATTATTATTGCAAAACACAGAAACGGTCCTACCGACACGGTTAAATTATTTTTCCGTGGCGAGTGTACCAAGTTTATGAATATTGAAGAAAATAAGCAAGACTTTAATCCCGACGTAGCAGTTGGTGGTGGTAACCACGATGCTGACGTCGCTTCAGGTTATAATGAAGAGCCTGCTTACGCTGACGCTCCTATCCCAGATGAACCTCCATTTGAAGACGACGGGGAAGAGTATTCTTACAATGACGAACCTAAGTCGCCTGATGAGGAAATTTTTGGATGATAAACGTTTTATTTTTAGATAAATCAAATACCGTTTTAAGCGCTATGTGCGAGATAATCTTAAAAGAAAAGTTATCGGATTTAACTTTGCCAATATCGGTAAAAAGCGCTGGCACGCAAACTACAGACGGAGTAGATATTAATACCGTAGCATTAAAAGCGTTATGGCTACGTGGTTATGATGGCGACGGTTTTACTTCACGTTCTTTAACCGAAGAAGATTTATCTATGGCGGATTATGTAATTATTACTTCAAAACAATTAAAGTTTACTTTGCCAAAATCAGATAAAATTTACACTTTTGGCGAGTTGACTGGTTGTAACGAACTTAAAGAACCTTGTGTTGATGAATTCGTTACGTTTTTAGATGCTACTGCGGATATTGAGTTTATGTCCGACATTTTTATACAAAAATTAAAACAAATTTAGGAGTTACTTATGAAGATTGCAATTTCAAACGATCACGGTGGTATTAACTTAAAAATCGCCCTTAAAAAATATCTTGACGACAAGGGTATCGAGTATATCGACTACGGATACAACGCTGGTGGCGAACCAAATCCTGATTATCCTGATTACGCTATGCCCGCTTGTGAAGCAATCGTAAACGGCACTTGCGATTTAGGTATTTTAATTTGTGGTACAGGTATCGGTATGAGTATTGCCGCTAACAAAGTTCCAGGTATTAGATGTGGTCATACGCACGATACTTTTAGCGCTAGGATGACGAGAATCCACAACCACGCAAACATGATTGCTTTTGGCGAAAGGGTTATTGGCGAAGGCGTTATGTGTGATATCGTTGAAGCGTTCATTAACGCTACACCGGCAGACGGTAGGCATTTGCGCCGCGTGGAAAAGATCACTGCAATCGAGCAAAAATATTCAAAATAAATTATATTATTTACGGGGGTAAATAAATGAAGATTAAAAAGGCAGTTATAACTGCGGCAGGGTTAGGGACTAGATTTTTACCCGCTACAAAAGTTATACCAAAGCCTATGTTGCCGGTTTATGATAAACCGACTATTCAGTACATAATGGAAGAAATTAAATCCGCTGGGATTGAAAAGGTCGCCGTTATCGTCAGCCCCGACTGCGATATTATTAAAGAGCATTTTTCCAAAAACCACGTTTTAGAAGAGTCTTTAATTAATACTAATAAAAATGATCTTCTAAGCGTTTATAAAGACACTTTATCTTTTGGGGATATTGAGTTTATAGTTCAAAAGGAAGCAAATGGTCTAGCCCATGCTGTGTTAGTAGCTGAAGATTTCGTTGGTAACGAGCCTTTTGCTTTACTAATGGGGGACGAAATTTACCTTAACGACGGAAAAACACCATCATGTTTATCTATTCTTATTGACGAGTATGTAAAAACAGGTGTAAGCCAAGTAAATACTATAGACGTTTTTGGCGACGACGTTTCTAAATACGGTAACTTATCCGTAATGGATACTGCTGACGGTAAACTTAAAGTTTTGGATATTATCGAAAAACCTTCTTTAGAAGAGGCTTTTTCAAACTACGGTTCGGTAGGTAGATACGTTTTATCTCCATCAATTTTTAAGTATATTAAAGATACTATGCCAAACGATGGAAAAGAAGTTTATTTAACAAATGCTTTACGCGCCATGGCTGAAAACGAAGGGTTAAACGCTTGTTCATTTGGCGACGTACGGTTTGATATAGGCGATAAAGTAGGTTACGTAAAAGCAAACGTTGTTTACGCGTTAAAAAACGAGACCGTTAAAGAAGATCTAGTCGATTGGCTTAAAAATTACGCAAAAGATTTATAATTAATATGAAAGTATGTCTTAAATGTGAGACTTCTTTAAACGATTTTTTGTTAACTGGTAAAGTTGGGTGTGAACATTGTTACGACGTTTTTAGTGAAGAAGTTTCCGCTTTAATAAAGTCGCAAAACGGTAGGGATTTCCACGTGGGTAAAACTCCAAATGGTAAAACTATCCAAGAAAACAACGCTGAAACCTACTTGTTTTTGTTAAAAGAAAAATCGCTTGCCGAGCGTGAAGGTCGTTTCGAGGCGCTTGTTCACATAAAACAAAAAATCCGTTTAATTGAAGAAGATATCTATAAACGGGGGTTAAAACAATGACCGATTTTAATAAAATTAGCGGTCATATTTCCGTTAGTAGAAATTTAAAAAACCGACCTTTTAAGCTTAATAGCGAAGAAAGTCTATCAATTAAATCTAAATTAAAAAAAATATTCAAATCAGCATGCTTTATGTCTGTTGGAGAGTTGCCTGTTGATTTAGTTAAAAGTTTAATTGTAAACGATTTTATCGAGCCTGATTTTACTCTTAACGAAGATGCTTTTATTATAGAAGTTGATTCAAAATCGGGGATATATATCGTAGTTGGTGGGGAAGACGTTGTTTCAATAAAATCCACAGTATTTAATTTAGACGTTTACGGTGCTTACGATAGGCTTTTAGATATCGAAAAACGTCTTTTATCCGTGTTAGAGTTTGCTTTTAGTCCACAATACGGTTATCTTACCGTAAATCCAGCAAATTCAGGGACGGGGCTTAAAATCTATTTAGATTTATATCTAAAAAATCTTACCTTTGATGATAAAATAGACCAATTAATTTCACTCGCAAAAGAGTATGGTTTTACTTTAACCACAAAGCGTCCTGATTTATCTATTTATACGCTAACTAATTTTGTAACGGTTGGCGTTACTGAAAACGAGATTTTATCTTCGGCAAAACAATTTGCATTAAACGCATTAACTGTCGAGGACGATTTAAACGATTAACATTTATTTCTTGATTGATTTTTCAATCGAAGGGGTTATTATGAATAACGATGAATTTTACTCTTCGGGTATAAGACAGGTAATATCGTTAGCAAACGAAGCCCAAGCGCGTTATCAAACCAAGTATAAGGGGACTGAACACGTTTTATTAGGGCTTGTTAACGCTACCGAAGGTAAAGCAAGAAGCCTTTTAGCTAAAGCAGGCGTTAACCCAGATATGGTTTTACGCGGTTTTATGAATATTATCGACCGTAATAGTCTTGTTACGGGCTTTACGCCAAGGGCTAAAGCGCACTTTCAGATGGCTGAAGATTTAGCTATAAAACTACATACTGGCTACGTTGGGACGGAGCATCATTTATACGCTGTAATTTGTGATAGTGAGTGTGCTGCAACAAAATTACTTAAGATGTTAAAGATTAACATTAAAGAGTTAAAAGAGCAAACAGAACAAGCAATGGCGCGTGTTTCAGATAATTACGCATCGCAAAATGATGAAGCAGAAGATAACGCTACTTCGTCGGATTTTTATAAAGAACCTGTCTCAATCGGTCATAATTTTAACGTTGCGTCCGAAAGTGTTAACAAAATATCAAAATATGGTGTTGATTTAACTGAGTTAGCCTTAAAAAACAAACTTGACCCAGTAATCGGCAGAAAAAGTGAAATTGATAGAATTATCCAAATTTTATCACGTCGTACAAAAAATAACCCAGTTTTGATTGGTGAACCTGGCGTAGGTAAATCAGCTGTGGTCGAGGGGTTGGCTCAAGCAATTATTAAGGGCAACGTGCCGGAAATTTTAAATGGCAAAACTGTATTTTCACTCGATTTAGCCGGTATGGTTGCTGGCGCAAGGTATCGTGGCGATTTTGAAGAACGCTTAAAAGAAATTATTGAAGTTGTTAAAAAAGACGGCAATATTATTCTATTTATTGACGAAATTCACAACATTGTAGGCGCGGGGTCTTCAAGTGAAGGTAGTATGGACGCTGCCAATATCTTAAAACCTATGTTATCTCGCGGGGAATTTCAAACAATCGGTGCAACTACTATTGAGGAATACCGCAAGTATATCGAAAAAGACGCAGCTTTAGAAAGGCGTTTTCAACCAGTTACGGTTGATGCTCCAAATACCGAAGACACTATTGAGATTTTAAAAGGTTTACGCGATAAGTATGAGTCTCACCATAAAGTAGTTATTACCGACGAGGCAATTTCCACCGCAGTTAATTTATCAGAACGTTACATTACCGATAGATTTTTACCAGATAAGGCTATAGATTTAATCGACGAAGCTGCTTCAAGGGTAAGGCTCGATAGTTATAACACGTCGGAAGATATTTTCCGTAAAGAAAAATTATTAAAATCATTAACGGCTCAGTATCAAGATGCACTTCGTAACGAGGAGGCTGAACGGGTTTTAAGGCTAGAAGGCGAAATCCATAAGGTCGAAAAAGAAGTTAACCGTTTGGTTAAAAAATCTGAGTCTGGTAAACCTAACGAGGGTTTAATGGTTACGTCTGAAGACGTTGCAAAAATAGTTAGTAGTTGGACGGGTGTACCCGTGTTAAAACTTACCGAGACAGAAGCTAAAAAATTACTCAGGTTAGAAGATACTTTGCACGAAAGGGTTATAGGTCAAAATGAAGCCGTTAAATCTGTTGCAGATGCTATTAGACGCGCAAGGGCAGGTTTAAAAGATCCGTCAAGACCGATAGGTTCGTTTATCTTTGTTGGTCCTACTGGTGTTGGTAAAACAGAACTTGCAAAAGCCTTAGCAGTTGCTGTTTTCGGGGATGAAAATTCACTTATACGTATCGATATGAGTGAGTATATGGAAAAACACGCCGTAGCAAAACTAATCGGCGCGCCTCCCGGATACGTTGGGCATGATGAAGAAGGTCAGTTAACTGAAAAAATCCGTAGAAAGCCTTATTCGGTAGTTCTTTTTGACGAAATTGAAAAGGCGCACGACGACGTGTTTAATTTGTTTTTACAAATTCTTGACGAAGGTAGGCTTACCGATAGCAAGGGTAGGGTTGTAAGCTTTAAAAACTCTATTATAATTTTAACTTCAAACGTAGGGGCATCGGAGGTAAGCAAACGTACTTCGCTCGGGTTTGGGTATAGCGATAACGTTAAAGCCGAACACGACGCTATGGAATCCCGCATAAGCGATGCTTTAAAAACTCGCTTTAAACCAGAGTTTTTAAATCGTATCGACGACATAATAACCTTCCATAAACTTACCAAGCAGGATACTGAAGCTATTGCGGAAATTATGCTTAAAAATCTCCGCAAACGCTTACATGACAACTTAAATATCACGCTTGAAATTTCCGACTACGCCATGGATAAAATCGTTGAAGAAGGTTACGACCAAGTTTATGGTGCAAGGCCACTTAAAAGGGTAATCCAAAGGCGTATTGAAGACCGTTTGTCTGAAGAAATTTTACGTGGCAATATCAATAGAGATAGCGTTGCCGTTGTAGATTATTTTGATGGGGAATTTACATACGGAGAAGTTGAATAATTATTTACGGTATTTAGGCAAAATAGTTTACTATTTTGTATAAAATATAACTAATTTATAAAGGGGGATAAATTTATGAAGATTGAATTAGTTGAAAGAAATTACGTAGCAAGTGAGCATTTAAAAGGTATTTTATCAGTAAAACTTTCTAAGTTGGATAAGTATTTTGCTGACGAGGTTTCCGCCAAAGTAGCTTTAAAAAAAGAAGGCGGTTTAGTAACTACCGAAGTAATGCTTTCTTACGCAGGTAAGTTAGTACGTGCATCCGTATCGGGTGATACCGCTTACGAAAATATCGATAAAGTTCTTCCAAAACTTGAAGGTCAAATCAGAAAGTACAGGACTAAATTCGATAAACACAGTAAAAACTCTGCTTATAAGGAACAAGCTCTTTATGCAATTAACGACGTTCCTGATGAAAAACAAAAGGCTATCGTTAAAGAAAAACATTTTAAATTAACGCCTATGACTGTTGAAGATGCTATGGCTGAAATCGAGATGTTAGGGCATAGTTTTTACGTGTTCAAAGATGCAAAAACAAGCGCTATTAAAGTGCTTTACTTAAGAAACGACGGGGACTACGGTCTTATCGAACCGGAGGATTAGTATGAAAATCGGTATATCTACGGCTTCGCTCTTTTTAGATCTTAACACTGAAGATGCGACTGAATTTTTAAGTAAAAAGGGCGTAACTGTTTCGGAGGCTTTTTTAACGGCGTATTCAGAGTATTCTGCTGATTTTGCTAATATGTTAAAAAAACGTAAAGGGGATATGGAATTTAATTCGGTACACTCTTTAACGACTCAGTTTGAGCCGCAGTTATACAGTAAAAACCCACGTGCCTTAGAAGATGCTTATAAAGCCCTTGATATGGTTTTAACGGCTGGTCAAATAATCGGCGCTAAAAATTATACCTTTCACGGCTTTGCAAGGATAAAAAAAGCGCCCATAACAATTAACTACGACGTCTGTGCTGATTTTACTCAAAAAATTATCGATAGATGCAGTAGTAAAGGTATTTCACTAGCGTATGAAAACGTTCATTGGTGCTATTATAACTATATCGGTTTTTTTAGAGAGTTAAAAAAGCGTTGCCCTTTGCTTAAAGGTACGCTTGATATCAAGCAAGCAAGACAGTCCGAAGTAGATTATCGCGATTTTTTGAGCGAAATGGCTTCAGATATTGTAACAGTACATATAAGCGATATAGATAAAAACGGCAAAATGTGTTTACCAGGTTTTGGTACTTTCAATTTTGACGAGTTATTTTCTCGGTTATATGACGTTGGTTTTAACGGTGCTGTCTTAACTGAAGCATACCGTGCTGACTACGTCGATAGGGAAGAGCTTTTTACGTCTTTAGATATCATTAAAGAAAAGGCTTCAAAGTATTATAAAGTATAAATATAAAAGGCAACACTTTGCGTGT
>JAGANI010000058.1 GCA_017624285.1 Clostridia bacterium | reverse complement strand
GATAGGTATAATTCTAAAAATGGGTAAAAAATAGCCCAAAACATACCGTTTTGGGCAAAAAAATGGCGCACCCTAAGAGGCTCGAACTCCTAACCTTTGGTTCCGTAGACCAACGCTCTATCCAATTGAGCTAAGGGTGCATAACCCCGAAATCGGGGGAAATATTCAGTTTTGACCTTTGGGTCCGTAGACCAACGCTCTATCCAGCTGAGCTAGTGGCGCATATTAAAGGCTGTTATCTTTACAGCCTTAATATTTTATTATGTTTAAGTTAAAATGTCAACGATTTTTAAGTATTTAATAGTAACTTTAAATTTTTATCGTTAAAACGGTAAAAAACTAATCGTTAATTAAAACTGCTTTAATTCTTCTTATACCACTAGAAGATGATTCTTCCTTTTGGATTTTAAACTTACCTAAGTCGCCCGTATTTTTAGCGTGCGGACCGCCGCAAATTTGCATATCAACGTCGCCAATCGTGTAAACGGTTACAAGTTGGTCGTCAGATTCAGCATTAAACACGCCGTAAGCACCGTTGGCAACTGCTTTGCTATAAGCAAGTTCGTTACAAACAACGTCTATCTTTTTAGCGATAACGTCGTTAACGAAGTCTTCAAGATACTTAAGTTCTTCATCAGTCATTTTATGGTCGCAGTTAAAGTCAAAACGCATACGTTGTTCGGTTATGTTAGAACCTTTCTGTTCAGTCTTAGTGCCAAACATCTTACGTAAGCCTGCAAGCATAATGTGTGTAGCGGTGTGGTAGTTGGTGGTAACTTCAGTCCTTTCGGTAAGACCACCTTTTGCAGCCGCTGCTTGCGCTTTGGATTTTTCCTGATGTTCCTTAAACGCTTGGTTAAAGCCGTCTTCATCAACGGTTAAACCTTTTTCGTTAGCGAGTTCAACTGTAAGTTCAAGCGGGAAGCCAAACGTATCGTATAACCTAAACGCCTGTTTGCCAGAGATAACCGTTTCTTTAACGTAGTTGGGGTCTTTTGCAGACATAAACTCGTTCTTTCTTTCAATACCCGTTATGCACTTATCAAATTCTTTAATGCCTGAAGCAAGCGTTGCTTCAAACTTTTTAATTTCTTTAGTGATTTCGTCTAAAATATAATCCTTCTTTTCAGTTAAAAGGGGATATGCTTCGTCGTAAACGGTATCGATAAATACCTTTGCAACGCCTAACATTTCGGTTGAATCAATATTTAAGTTTTTGGTGTATCTAATTGCACGGCGTAATAATCTTCTTAAAATATAGCCTGCGCCTGTGTTAGAAGGCGTAATGCCGTTTACGTCGCCGATAAGCATAACTGCAGTTCTGGTGTGGTCGGCAATAATTCTCATCGCTTTTTGTGCGTTTTTGTCATCGTCGTACGATTTACCAGAAACCTTTTCTAAATAGTTGATAGCACCTATAAACAAGTCGGTTTTATAACCGTCGGTTAAACCGTTTAAAAATAGTAAAAGTCTATCTAAGCCAAAGCCTGTATCAACGTTTTTATTTTCGAGTTCGGTATATTTACCACCCTCTAATTTTTTATATTGCATATAAACGTCGTTACCGATTTCAACGTATCTGCCACAATCACAGTTTACGTCGCAGGTATCACAGCATTTATTGTCGTGGCGTGGGTAGAACCACTCGTTATCAGGACCACAGGGTGTACCTACCGTGCCTTCTAATTCCCACCAGTTATTAGATTTATCAAGATAGAAGATATTTTCTTCCTTAATACCTAATTCTTTTAAGTAAGAAGCAGTCTCTTCATCACGGGGGGCAGATTCGTTACCTTCAAACACGGTAGAGCAAATCTTATCCTTATCAAAGCCAAAAACTTCAGTTAAAAGTTCAAACGACCACTTAGTCTTTTCCTTTTTAAAGTAATCGCCAAGCGACCAGTTACCCATCATTTCAAAAAAGGTAAAGTGCGTAGCGTCGCCAACAGAGTCGATATCAACCGTTCTAACGCAACCTTGTACGTTACAAAGTCTTGTGCCTTTCGGGTGTTTTTTTCCAAGTAAATATGGCATAAGCGGTTGCATACCTGCTACGTTAAACATAACGCCGGTTTGACCGTCGCCTATTAAAGATACTGCACCAATGTTTACGTGACCACGATCTTCATAAAACTTAATCCATTTGTTTCTTAATTCTTTTGAAGTAATCATTTTTATTTTACCTTCCGTTTTAAAGAGTGCCGTTTTAGCAAAAACGGTAAAAACGCACCCCGTTACTGGGTTATTTTTTCGATAGAGTAGCCTTCACGCGTGTCTTTAACGGTATAACCAAGTTCGGTTATCTTAGCGCGGATAGTGTCAGCCAAAGCAAAATCTTTATTCTTTTTAGCTTGTTTTCTTTCTTCGCAAAGTGCGTAAACTTCATCGGGGATAGCATCTTCAGGGTTTTTAGCATCCACAAAAGCGATAAAATCTTCAGGCTTTTCGGTAAAGATGCCCAAAAGTGAATAGGTCTTTACAATTTGGTTTACGTCTGCAACGCAAGATAAATCGTTTGCGTTTAGTTTTGCTTTAATCTTTTTAAAGTATCCAAAAAGGTTTGAAAGCGCTAACGCCGTATTAAAGTCGTCGGACATAGCGGCATCAAATTCTTTATCAATTTCATTGTTAAATTCACCGCTATTTTCGCCCCGTTTAGCCACTTCTTCAATAATTTTATAAAAACCGTACAAGTGGTTTTCAGCATCGGTAAAAAGGTTATCGGTAATATTAATATCGTTTTTGTAGTTTGTCGATAATAGCGCAAATTTAACGGTTTCGTGGCTAAATTCATCAAGTAAATCTGTTAAAACGATACTGTTGCCTAAAGATTTACTCATTTTTTGACCGTTTACTTTTATTAGGCCGTTATGCGTCCAGTATTTAACAAACTTTTTACCGGTCAACGCTTCAGATTGTGCAATTTCGTTTTCGTGATGGGGGAATATTAAATCTCTACCACCGCCGTGGATATCAACAGAGTCGCCAAAGGCTTGTCTATTCATGGCAGAACACTCTATATGCCAACCGGGTCTACCTTTACCCCAAGGAGAATCCCAACTGATTTCGCCGGGTTTTGCAGACTTCCATAAAGCAAAGTCAAGGGGGCTTTTCTTTTCTTCGTCGTTGTCAATTCTTACCCCGTTAAGGGCATCTTCAAGATTTCTATTAGATAAAGCGCCGTATGCGGGGTAGGACTCTACGTCAAAATAAACGTCGCCGTTTTTTGTGGGGTAGGCGTGGCCCTTTTCAATTAAACCGTTAACAAAGTCGATAATATTATCGATATTTTCTGTCGCTTTAAGCCAAACGTCGGGGTCGTCGACCTTCATTTTTGCCATAACTGAATTAATCTTTTCAATCATCATTTCGGCGTATTTGTCGGCAGGGATACCCGTCTCGTGTGATTTTGCTATAATTTTATCATCTACGTCGGTATAATTTCTAGCATAAGTAACGTCGTAGCCTTGTTTAATCAAAAACTTCCTCATTATATCGTAAATGAGTGCTTGATAAGCGTGGCCTATGTGCGCTTCGCCAGAAACCGTTATACCGCATGCGTACATACTAACTTTATTTCCGTTTATTGGAATAAAATCTTCTTTCGATTTGGTTAAGGTATTATAAATTTTCATAATCTATGCCTCGTTGCCGTTACTTTCTATCACGGCGTCAGTTTCGGTTTTGTCATCAAAATTTGATAACGTACCGTCGTTTTTTTGTTCAAGTTTATTGATTTGTTGTTCTAACTCGTAAATTTTTGCGCGTAATTTACAAATCTCACCAATTACGGGGTCTTCCTTTTCTTGAGTAAGGGATTGCACTTTTTCGCCGTTTAATTTAACAATTCTTCCAGGAATACCAACAACCGTAGCGTAAGGTGGCACTTCTCTTAAAACAACTGCGCCCGCGCCGATTTTAGCATATTCACCAACAGTAAAACCACCCAAAACTTTAGCACCGGCAGAAATTACCGCACCTCTTTTAATGGTGGGGTGACGTTTACCAGTTTCTTTACCGCTACCGCCCAAGGTAACGCATTGGTAAATAATAACTTCTTCTTCTATTTCGGCGGTTTCGCCAATAACTACGCCCTCGCAGTGGTCGATAAACACACCACCTGCAATTTTTGCTGCGGGGTGGATTTCTATACCCGTGCGGAATTTTGCCCATTGGCTAATCATCCTTGCTAATAGGCGGAAGTGAATTTTATAAAAAAATCTTGCAACCCTGTGCCAAGACAAAGCCTTTACACCTGAGTAGGTTAGCCAAATTTCAAATTTGCTTCGAGCGGCGGGGTCACTTTTTTTGGCAAAGTTTATATCTTTGCGTAAATTTTTAAAAAACATAATATTCTCCGTCGGCTACGAGTAGCAATTATACTACGATAGTACCCGTTGCTTCAATTTTTTCCCTTAAGTTTTGTGGGAAGCCCTTATCTACTACAAGATAGTTTATGTTATCAAGTTTACTAAAGGTGTAGGGGGTGTTTTTGCCCACCTTTGAACTATCTAAAAGCATAATTACCTTGCTTGCGCTTTTAATAACTGCGTTTTTAATTTCCATTTCGTCTTGGCTGCCACAGGTAAAACAACCCTTTTCGGGGGTAAAGCCGGTAGCCGTCATTACAGCGATTTCTATATTTATAGTATCTAAAAAATCAAGACTAGATTTACCTATCGTAACCAAGTTGTTACGGTTAACGTCGCCACCTAAAAGGGTAACTGTGGGTAAACTTTTCCTTAAGATTTCAGTTGCAACGTTTAAGGCGTTGGTTACAATATAGTAGTTGTTATTAGGAAGTTCTTTTGCAAAATAAAGCGTGGTAGAACCGCTATCGATAAATATACAACTTTTAGGTGAAATAAGTTTAATCGTCTTTTCAGCAATTTCTTTTTTTTCTTGTACGTTATCTGAAAAACGTGTAACAAACTCCTGCTCTGATTGTTTTTTAATTTCATCAACAGAGATAGCCCCGCCCCTAATTCTTAAAATAACGTTTTGTTCTTCCAAAGTGATAAGGTCGCGTCTAAGCGTCATATTAGATACGTCAGGCAAAAGATTACCAAGTTCCTCATAAGTAACTTTGCCATATTTTTCAATAATTTCCTTAATTTGTTCCAAACGGTTTTTCTTCATAAAAGCCTCCTTTTAAAACGAATCAGTCTATTTAATACAACCTCGACTAGGCTAAAGCACAATTTTTTTAAGCAAATGCTTTCTTTTATGATATTCTACCAAAATATTTTGGTTTTATCAACCGATTAAAGGGTAAAAAAAGTTGTTAATTTGAAATTTTTTTTCAATCAATTTTTCATTTGTTTTTCAAAATTATCTAAAAAAGCGCTAAAAGGCGTCAAAAGACGCAAAAAAGGGGTAAAAAAAATTGATTTTTATTTAAAAGAGTTATATAATAACATAGAAAAAATTAGTTTATAAAACACGCTAATAGCGGAGGTTATTTTATGCTCGATATAAAGTTAATTCAAGACAACCCCGAAAAGGTTAAAGCGCTTTTACAAAAAAAAGGCTACGATGTAGATTTTACCGAAGTTTTATCTTGGGATGAGCTTCGCCGTAAGACAATTTCGGAAGTTGAAAAATATAAAGCGCAAAAGAACAAAGTTTCTGCCCAAATCCCACGTCTTAAAAAGGCTGGTGAGCCGGTAGATCACATTTTTGCTGAAATGAAGGAATTAGGCGTTAAAATTTCTTCAGGCGATGCCGTTATTAACGAGCTTGCTGATAAGATTTTTAACTTCGTTGCTTGTTTGCCAAACCTTCCTGATGAAGATTTACTTCCAGGTGGTAAGGAAAATAACGAAGTAGTTAAAGTTTACGGCAATAAGCCTGAATTTAATTTCAACGCGCAAAACCACGTAGATTTATGTACCAAGTTAAACCTTATCGACTACACACGTGGTGTTAAACTTTCAGGTGGTGGTTTCTGGTTATACAGGGGTTTAGGCGCAAGGCTTGAGTGGGCTTTACTTAACTTCTTTATTTCGGAGCATTTAAACGACGGGTATGAGTTTATTCTTCCCCCACATCAGTTAGGCTACAATGCTGGTTTTGGCGCAGGTCAGTTCCCCAAATTTTCAGATGAAGTTTACTGGTTAGACGTTGATGAAGACAGAAAAAAGAATCGCTTTATGCTTCCTACGGCAGAGACGGCTCTCGTAAACATGTATGCGGGCGAAATTATCGATCCTTCCATTTTACCGTTAAAGTTTTTTGCATACACGCCTTGCTATCGTAAGGAAGCAGGTTCTTACCGTTCGGAAGAACGTGGCATGATTCGTGGCCATCAATTTAACAAGGTTGAAATGGTTCAATACACTAAACCAGAAGACAGCGACAAGGCTTTTGACGAACTCGTCAACAAAGCATGTTCATTAATGGAAAAGTTAGGCTTACACTTCCGTTTAGCACGTCTTGCCGCAGGGGACTGTTCCGCTTCTATGTCCAGAACTTACGATATCGAAGTTTGGATACCTTCTATGGGCATTTATAAAGAAGTTTCTTCAGTATCTAATGCAAGGGATTATCAAGCTAGAAGAAACAACACTAAATACCGTGATGAAAACGGTAAAACCGCTTTCGTACACACTTTAAACGGCTCTGGCTTAGCAACAAGTAGGGTATTCCCCGCGCTTATCGAGCAGTATCAAAACGCAGACGGCTCTATCACCGTGCCTGAAGTTTTAAGACCGTTTATGGGTGGTATTTCAGTTATAAAATAAACCACTTTTGTAAAAAGGTGGGTAACGTTATCCGTTGTTTTGCAATAATTTAGCACAAACGGGTTTAATATTAAAAGAGGGGCAGGGACGGTTGTCTTTGCCTTTTTTAAGGAGTAATTATGTTATTTAAAGACGCAGGTCTTTCAGACTACATCGTAAAAGCCCTAGATAAACAGGGCATTACCGAGATGACTTCGGTCCAAGCGCGCGCAATCCCGATACTTAAAGGCGGTAGGGATTTAATCGGTAAATCACAAACGGGTACGGGCAAAACTTTTGCTTTTGGTATTCCTTCGCTTGAGTCCGTCGATACGGAAGAAAAGTTCACCCAAGTATTAATTATTTGCCCGACTAGAGAACTTGCCATCCAAGTTACTGGCGAAATGCGTAAACTTACCGAATATCGCGAGGGTTGTAAGGTAGTGCCGATAGTAGGTGGCTCTACTATGGAGCGTCAAATCACCGCGCTAAAAAGCGGTGCAAAAATCGTCGTTGGTACGCCAGGCAGGTTAAACGACCACATACGTCGTCGCACGCTTAAGCTTGCAAACGTTAAAACCGTTGTTTTAGATGAAGCTGACGAAATGATGGATATGGGCTTTTTGCCTGAAATCGAAAGTATTTTAAGCAAGGCTAACCCCTATCGTCAAACGGTAATGTTTTCGGCAACCATGCCCGAGCCTGTAAAAAATATAGCAAAACGCTATATGAAGTCCCCCGTATTTTTAGAAGTAGATAAAACAGATGCAAATACGGCAATCGACCAACGCTACGTTTCAGTTGGTTTACGTGATAAAGATTCTGCGTTAATAGAACTCTACTTAAAATTAAAGCCAGAACTCGCTATAATTTTTTGCAACACCAAACGCATGGTTGGTATTTTAGCAAAAAAACTTGCCTTAGACGATATTAAGGCGGTTGAAATCCACGGCGATATGCCACAAAGTGAACGTAAGTCAGCGATTGAAGCATTTAAAAATGGCACGTCTAAGTTATTAATTGCAACCGACGTTGCCGCGCGGGGCTTAGATATTAAGGGTGTAGACGTTGTATTTAACTACGATTTACCTATACAAACCGAGTGGTATACCCATCGTATCGGTAGGACTGGTAGGGCGGGTAAAACTGGCGCAAGTTACTCTTTTATCAATACCGACGGACAGTTAAACGTATTAAAAAAGATTGAGCGTGAAACTGGCAACGTCTTAAAAGAATATTATTCTTCTTACTCAAAAGATAGAACGACAATGCTTAAAAAAGCGTCCAAGGGCGCGCCCAAAAAAGGCGTAAAAACCAGTAAAAGTGGTAGGACGGGTGCTAAAAAAGGTAGCTCGTTTACAAGATATACTTCTTTTGACCAAAAAGAATACGGTGCAAAAAAATCATTTGGCAAAAAGCCCGTTAGGGTAGGTAAGCCTTCGCAAAACAAGGGCAAAAGTACTAAAGTAAAAAAATCAAACGGTAATCGCAACTATATGTCGTCAAATAAAAACGGCGGTTTTAATAAGGGCGGTAAAAAAGGCTTTTCTAAAGGCAAAAAATACTAAAAAGCGGACTTAAAAATATGGCTAAAAAAGTAATTGATATGACGGTGGGTTCACCGTTTAAAAACATAATACTTTTTGCTATTCCGATAGCACTTGGGTTTATGTTACAAAATTTATATTCGCTTGGCGACGTGTTAATCGTATCGCACTCATTAAACGCAAATGCGGCAACGGGTGTCAATTTGACGGGTTCTATCACGTTTTTAGTTTTAGGGTTTTCGGCAGGGCTGTCGTCAGGCTTTGGTATAGTATTAAGCCAATACGTGGGTGCAAAAGATGCCGTAAACATGCGTAAATCCGTCGCTACAACCATATGTTTAAGCGTAATTATTTCAATTACCGTTGCGGTAATAGCAACTGTTTTGTCAAGTTGGATGCTTAAACTTTTAGATACTCCTGATGAATTTATCAATTACTCTGATATCTATTTAAAAGCGATATTCATCGGTTTACCGTGTACTATGATGTACAACGTTTCAAGCGAAATTTTAAGGGCTATGGGGGATAGCCGTACACCGCTTATTACGCTTATACTTTGTGCGATAATCAATATTGGGTTAAATAGCTTATTATTTGTAGCGCCAAGTTTTACGTGTGCGTGGGCAGGTTGGGCAACGATAATTAGCCAGGCAGTTTCAGCCGCGGTAGGGTTTATCGTAATTTTTAAAAAGTTTCCAGAACTTAAACTTAGTAAAGATGACTTCAAGTTTGCACCCCGTTTCGTGGGTAAGCACCTTTTAATGGGTATACCAATGTCGATACAGTTTGTTATCACGGCGTCTGGTTGTATGGTACAACAACAAGCGATAAACGGTTTACCTGCGCCTGCACCTATGGCGCAAGCAAACGGTAGTAAGATTGATAATTTATTTGGTATGTTCTTAAACGGTTGTGGTGTTGCTATGGCTACGTATTGCGGGCAAAATTATGGCGCAAAAAAATACGACCGTATCAAAAAAGGCTTTATCGCAGGGTTTGGCGCTGGCGCTATCTTTACTGTAATATCGATGTGTTGTAATACCTTTTTGGCAGTTCCACTTTCAAAAATATTACTTCCAGCGTACCGTATGGAAGGTTTACCTGCAGGCGTAACCCCCGATAACGTTTACGATATGATATTTACCTATAACGGAACGCAATCTTGTTTTTACTACTTTTTATACTTAATTTTTATGTCAAGGCAAGCTTTACAAGGTATCGGCAAAAGCACGATAGCGCTTTTTGGTGGCGTGGTAGAGTTTTTCGTTAGGTTAATCGCTTCGCCGTTGCTTGCTAATAACTTTGGGTTTATGGGCATAGTTTTTTCTAATCCGCTTGCTTGGATAGTTGGTGGGTTGTTCTTGACAATAGCGTTTATTATTTGCTTTGTAAGACTATGCAAAAAAGCAAACGCTAAAGAATTTTCCTCGTTATAATTATTACGTAATTAACTTAATTTTATCAAAACACCCCTATACGTATAGGGGCGTTTTTCTTATAAAAGACATATTTAAATAAAAAATGTTACGGCAAAGGATTTTAGATAATTAAAAAAACGCCTTGCATTTTGTTTATATATGTGGTAAAATTATTAAAAAGGTTTTTTTCTGGGGGGGGGGGTAACATAATGGCTATTGCTTACGGAGTTATGTTTATAGCGTCAATAGTACTGTTAGTTTTATATTGCGCCCTTATCCGTAAAAAAGATTTTTGGTTACTTTCCCTATACGCCTGTGTTTGCGTGGTTAATTTAGGGTATTTGTTATTATCTCTTTCAAAAACGTTAGATTTTGCGTTAGTTTCAAACAAAATAGTGTATTTTGGCCATATATTTGCCCTTATAAGCATGTATTTAACTATCACAAAACTTTGTGGTTTTAATTACAACAAACCATTGCCCATCGTTTTAGCTGCGCTTGGCGTAATTATGTTTGCAATCATTCATACTATAGGGTATTTGCCTTGGTATTATAGTGACGTTGCGCTTACCTTTGAAAACGGCGCAGCAAAGCTTATTAAAGAATACGGCCCATTACACGTTGTTTACTTAATATACGTGCTTGTTTATTTTATATTGATGTTGATAACGGTTATATATTCACTAATCGGTAAAAAAGCCGTTGCAAGGAAGCAAGCTGGTTTGTTGACGGCAATCGTATTTTGCAATATAGCCATGTGGATTATAGAAAAGTTTATCCCGCTTAATTTTGAGTTTTTATCAGTATCGTACGTATTAAGCATGGGTATGTTTTTCTTTTTGTGCTGGACGATACAAGATTACGTTTATAAAGACGACGTTGTTTTAGGAGAAAAACCCCACGTTATAGTGGTTGATTCTATCTCTCGTGCGGAAAAAATCGAAAGGATTTTAAAGATAGTGCCTGAAGGTAAAAAACTTACCACGCGTCAGATGGAAATGCTAGAAGGCATCTTGGATGGCAAAAGCCAAAAAGAAATTGCAAACGACCTAAATATATCTGAAAACACGGTTAAATGGCATACGGGGCTTTTGTACGATACGCTTAACGTCGCTGGTCGGGAGGAACTTTTTAAGTTATTAAAACAAGACTAATATTTTTACGGTAGTACTAGTTACTACCGTTTTTTTATGCAAAAAAATAAAAAAACTATACCCAACCTATACCAAAACTATACCTAAGGTATAGGGAAAACGCTTAAAAAATTTGTTATACTTAAAATACATAAAAGTATTTTATGGGTAAAAAAATAGGTTTTACTTAAAACCCAAATTAAAAAAATGCGGTAAAACCGCATATAGGAGGTTTTTATGAAGTTAAAAGCAAAAAGTATTTTAGTAACTACTTTGCT
>JAGANI010000057.1 GCA_017624285.1 Clostridia bacterium | reverse complement strand
TTGAATATTTTTTTCTTAATTGCATATTTTAATGCATATTTATATATCATTATACATTATTTTTAATAATTAAGTGCAAATATGCATTTTTTTTGCATAATTATTAATAATTATTTTGATTTTTATTGATAAAATCTACTTATTTTAAATTAATAAAAACATAAAACGACTGCATAGAAAATATTTTTTATAAAAATTAAAAAAAAGTATCATAGTGCGTTCAATATCAAAAAAACCGTGTTATAATATAATTGCGTTTGGTAAAGACCCAACTTTTTAAATGGGAAAAGCAAAATTAATTATAGGAGGTAAACTTCTGTAAAGTCTTTCCTTTAAGCCTTTTGGGGGCTTACCCCGAAGGTAGGCAAAATGAAGGTCATTGAGCTATTAAGCAAGCTTTGTGAGTTTGATACCGTTACAATAGTAATATCACTGGTCGTCGCGGTATTAACCGCTGTGATATCAAACTTCACAAAAACCAAAAAGTTAAAGTTATATCTTCCATTTATACTTGGTGTAGTTATTTGCTTGATATACAAGGTATTTTTGAAAGACGATAGCTTTAGCTTTGAATTATCCGACGTTGTTACCGGCTTTTTATGCGGAAGTATCTCGTATGCGCTTACGGCAATTTATTACGCATTTACAACTTCTAACGGAGTGCCGACTACTCCACTTGGCGCAAGCGTTACCGGTTTACTTGAAAGCTTTGGTATACAAAACGCGGATGATTTATCCCACAAAATTATTGACGCCGTACTAGACTCTGGCGAAGATTTCAATAATACTGAAAAAATAATTGAATCAGTACTGAAAGACAACCTGCCAGAACACTCTGACGACGACGTTAAAATTTTAACAGACGCAATTTACAACTTAATAAATACTTTTTAGAAGCGGACGGGGTTTACCCCGCCCGTTTTTCTTTTAAATGTTTTATATTATTTAATAAATATTTTAAACAATACCATAACAAAAGATAATTTTTAAAACAAAAAATAAACCGTTTGCGTTTTTTAGAATATTTATCGCTTTTTTTAAGATAATAGTTGTATGGAAAATGAAAAAATTTCTAAAAAATTAAACGACGTAGTAGCGTACCTTGAAGAGAATATTTCATCCGACGACGTAAAAATACATTTATTTACAGTTAAAAACAAGGCTTTTGCGCTATTATACGTAGACTCTTTATCAGATAAAACCGCAATAAGCGACAACGTTTTGCGCCCGTTGAAAAAAATTAACGATTTTAGCAAGGAAAGCATATCTGCTACTATACATGCGCCCGAAATGAAAACGCTATATACTTACGCCGAAGCCTTTACCGAGTGCTTTGACGGCAACACCGTGCTTTTTATTGATGGGGAAAGTCTCTCTTTATCTTTAGGGTATAAAAAATTTGAAATGCGTAGCGTTGCCGAGCCACCTACTTCTATCACACTACGTGGACCGAGAGAAGGCTTTGTTGAGTGTTTAAGCACAAACCTATCTTTACTTAGACGTAGAGTAAAAAGTAAAAATTTAAAGATAGAATTTATATCTATCGGAAAATATTCTGAAACCAGAGTTGCTATTTGCTATGTGGACGGGGTCGCAAAAGAAGGGTTAAAAGAGCAAATCGTTGAAAAACTAAAAACCTTGCAAATTGATAACGTCGCCGATAGCTCGTATATAGCAAAGCACTTAACTAAAGATAAAAGTTCTATTTTTAAAGAAATCGGCACGACTGAAAAACCTGATATTTTTACCGCCAAACTTATGGAAGGCAGGGTTGGTTTAATAGTAGATGGATCACCTTTTGTACTGACAGCACCCTACGTTATTTTAGAAGATTTTCAAGCGGCTGACGACTATTATAGTTTGTCTTACCGCGCTACCGCCGTAAGGATTTTACGGCTTTTTGCAGTATTAATCGCTATATTACTACCAGGATTATTTGTGTCGGCAGAATTATTTCATTTACAACTTTTGCCATTATCTTTTTTATTGACGATAGTAAATAGTATTAAAGGTATACCACTATCACCTAGCTTTGAAATGTTTTTTACCTTAGCGATTTTTGAAATCTTAAACGAAGCAAGTATCCGTATGCCAAAATACGTCGGCATGGCAGTTTCGGTAGTCGGTGGTTTAGTACTTGGCGAAACCGCTGTAAACGCAGGGATAATTTCTGCCCCAACGCTTATGATAATTGCTATTTCAGGGATATGCCTATACACCGTACCCGAAATGGTACAGACTTTTTCCGTTTTAAGACTTTTGTTTTTATTAACGGCAGGTTCTTTTGGTGGGTACGGTATAATACTTTTAGCGGTTGGCGTTATAATATATTTAGTATCGGCAGAAAGTTTTGGCACACCGATTTTAGCGCCGTTTGCGCCTTTAATTATAAAAGACCACAAAGATGCTATTTATAAAGGTTTTTTTGGTGAAAACGTGTTTAGACCAAAAACTTTTGGCTCAAAAAACAAGACACGTATGCGGATTTTTAGTAAATTTAAAGATAAAAAGGAAATGTAACCTATTATGAATTACCCTTTAAAAACAAGACAGATAGCCCTATTTTTTATAGCGTTTTTACCAGTAGTTAAAATGTTTACCATGCCAAAAAGCGCGGCGGAAGCGTGTAACGAAGATATGTGGATTTCTATTTTGCTGTGTTTGATTATTGATTACGCCACTATCTTAGCGCTTATAAAAATAAATAAAACGCACCAAAAACCTTTTTACGATATCTTAAAAGATAGGTTTGGCACTATTACGGCAAAAACGATTTTTTTTGTTTACTTTTTGTTTTTTATGATAAAGGCTTTTACGCCTATTTTTGAACTTAGAAACTTTGTACAAAACTCCTTTTACTCTACAAGTTTAAGAACTTTCCCCTTTGTTCCGTTTTTTATACTATCGGTATATTTTTGCACTAAAAAATATAGCGTTTTAGGCAGGCTTTCAGATTTACTTTGGATAATGACTGTTTTAGGGGTAAGTTTAATACTGTTTTTATCGATTGCAAACGCTGATTTTGGCGCTATAATGCCAATCTTTAATAACGGCTTAAATATATTTAAAGGTAGTTACTTTATTACCCCATGGTTTACCGATGCAAGCTATTTACTTTTTATGATAGGCTTTTTTAAACACGAAGAAAAAACTACCCTTAAACTTTCTCTTGCCTTTTTGGCGCACGGAATTATAATTTTATTGTTTTCGATAGTGTTTTACTGTTCTTTTACCTTTGTTGCAAAAAGAGAGTTTTTCCCTTTATCTGAAATTGCAAAATACTCCGGCGTGATAAACGCAATAGGTCGGTTTGATTATATTGCAATATTAATTATTTTAATTTCAAACACCGTTTCGGTAGCCTTGCCACTATATTTTGCAACAAAGACGTTATCTATGATAATCCCTATTAAAAACAACGTGATAATACCAATTATCATAAACGTATCACACTTAATAATCGCTACTTTTTTTGAACGCTACCAACAGTTTATTATAGCCATAATACACCTAAACTTATCCCCCGTTATGCTATGTTTAGGTAATATTGCGCCATTTTTATTATTATTTATTAAACCCAAAAAAGCAGATTTTACTAATAATAAAGCGCTATTAAAAAGGAGTGCTTAAATGAAGTTTATAAAAGCTAAAATATTTATAGTTATAACGTTTTTGATTGCGGGTTATTTTTTTTCAAACGATTTTGGACTTATCGATATAGAAAAAACCGCAATAGTAACAGCCTGCGCAATCGATAAGGAAGATAACGAATATAAAGTTACCCTGCAAATCGCACTACCTTCTGAAGGCATGGGGGCGGAGCAAAACGGCAAAGCGCTTTTAGAAGGTAAAGGATTAACCGTTGCTGATGCTATTGGCAAGACGGGTACAGTAACTGGTTGGTACCCAAGTTTATCATTTTGTAATCTTATTTTAGTGGGTGAATCTTTATTATCCGACGATTTAACAGCGTGTTTAGATTATTTTTCAAGAAGCATAAAAATACAGGATAGTGCAATACTTGCTTGCACCGAAAATAACGCATCGGACATCTTAAAAAAAACATCGCCACTAGATAATATTTCGGGGTTTTCATTACAAAAAATTATACTTAAAAAGACGGGTATGGACGGCAACGTGCTAAAAACCGACTTAAAAGAATTTGAAAACAACAGGTTTTCAAGAAGTTTAGATAGTTATATGCCGTTTGTATGCGCCGTTGATGCTAAGCATAGTGATAATAGTAAACCATCCGACAGCGGCAGTAGTAAAGAAAGTTCAAATAGTGGGCAAACGGGTGGCGAAAACGAACAAAAATCATTTTTTAATGCTTCAAAAACTAAACTTTTTAAAAAGGGCGTATGTATAGGTGAATTAAACGAAAGTGAAACCAGTGTTGCAGTACTAATTAAAAATAACGTTTACGACACTAACCTGCCCGTAAAAAACGTTTTGATTAACGGCATTACCGCAAATTACTCCTTACGCATAATAAAAAGCAAATTTACCCTAAAGATAAATACAAGTGATGATAACGTTACTGTTAAAATATCAGGAAAATTATTTGTAAAAATTGCTGACGAAACTTCCATTGATAACAACACTTCACACGAGCCTTTAATTACCTTACCTGACGAAGTTAAAATAGCTGCGGAAAAAGCCTTAACACAAGATATAATAGCCTTAACCGATAAGTGTAAACAACTTAAATTTGATTTGTTTGATATCGACCTAAACCTTTATAGATTTCACAGTAAAAAATACAACACTAAAATAAAAACATTATGGGATAACGTTAAATTTGACATTAACGTTTCAGTTTACGGTCAAAAAGAGTATAAAAAGTAAATTAAAAAGCCCGACTTAATCGGGCTTTTAATATTTATTAAGATTAAACTTCTTCAAACTCCGTCTTACCATCGTATTTATAAGACGTAACTTCGGTAAATAGATCGGTAACTTCTTTTTTAGGCGCTTTAGTCGCAAGTGATACTACTATTGCCGTTATAAGACCTGCGATAAAACCTGGGACGATTTCGTATACACCGGTATTATAAATTAAGCTTTTACCGATATAATACTCTAAGTTAAAGCATGCAAGCCATAAAATAGAAACCACAAAGCCTACCACTATACCCCAAACACAACCCTTGTAATTAAAACGCTTCCAATAAAGCGCAAGGATAATTGCAGGGCCAAACGCTGCGCCAAATATTGACCAAGCCGCTGAAACTAGCGCCATAATATCGTCTAACCCTAAAGCAGCAATAATAAACGCTATTATAGCAATAAACACAACTGCCGCCATAGAAAGCCACTTGATTTGCTTTTGAGTGGGGTTATTATTTATAGCGGTTTTATAAAAATCGGTTACAAAGGCGCTTGACGACGCTAAAAGTTGACTATCAGCAGAACTCATAGAAGCGGCAACGATTGCTGAAAGCAATATACCACCGAAAATAGCAAGCGGGCCAACCTTAAATACGTCTTTTACCATATTGATAAATACCATACTCTTGTTATCTGCAACGGATGAACCTAAATAATCGTGGCCGACAAAAGCAACTACGGTAGCCATAGTTAAAATAAGACCCGTCCAAATAATACCTGATATTTGTGAAACCCTCATTTGTTTTTCAGACTTAATAGACATATATCTAACAATGATATGTGGCATACCAAAGTAACCTAAGCCCCAACCTAAGCCGGTAATAATATTTGCATAACTATCCCAACTATTTGCACCGTTAGAAAGTAAAGACCAAAAACCGTCGGGTGTAGATGCCCACGCCATAAACGAATCTGCCGTTTTGCCTTGTTTTAATAAAATTAAAGTGATAATAGGTAATGCCATTAAAGCGCCAAGCATCAATAAACCTTGAACTAAGTCCGTCCAGCAAACTGCGTTAAAGCCACCTAAAAGCGTATATATAATAATGATAATCGTAACGATTGCCATTACTAGTATACGATAATCTTCTTTAGTATTAAAAACACTTTGGAAAAGATCCGCGCAAGCAGATACGCTTGATGCTGCGTAAATACAGTACGCAATAACGAAGATTAAAGCCGATACGATTTTAAGCATCTTACCTTCTTCTGCAAAACGGTTAGTTAAAAATTGTGGGATAGTGATACTATCGTTTGCCTTAATAACGTAACGGCGAAGCCTTGGCGCAACAAAAAGCCACGCACAAACCGTACCGATAAAAAGACCGATGGAAATCCAAACTTGACCGATACCAAATAAGTAAATAGCCCCCGGTAAACCCATCAAACACCAAGCACTCATATCAGATGCGCCGGCAGAAATAGCGGCAACGAAACCGTTCATGTTTCTGCCACCTAAAAAGTAACTTTTTTCGCTATTATCTTTACTTTTGACAAAAAAGTAAACGCCAATTGCTATCATCGCGATAAAGTAAACTATAAAAGCAGATAGCTCGTAATAATTAATCATACAACCTCCTAATATACGTTTTACGTATAAGAGAATTAAAATATGCAGTTAGTATACAATATATTTTATAAAAAATCAAACTATATAACGCCGTTTTTTAAATTTATTAAATAAAAGTTTACTTAAAAAAGTATTTAGCATATTTTTATATGGTTTTTAAAACAAAAAAACGTAACAATTATGGGATTTTCCCTTAGGGATTTTTTAGACATTATAAAAGGATAGCAAAATTTTGCTATCCTTTCTGCTTTGTTTTGTCTAAATATACGACTTTGTTTATAAAGTATAGTGCGCTACACTTTTGAAAATTTTTCCACAAAGTTATTCTCCTAATAGTTGTTCGAGTGTGGGCGTTATCGTATTTGTAAGCACCTCGTATCCTGCAGACGTCAAGTGACCGCCATCGGTCGTATATTCTGCATATATTTCACCTGTTTCAAGATTCAAAAGTGGAGAATATAGATCGACAAATTCGTATCCGTATTTTTCTGACAGGAGCTTTATTTTAACGTTGTTATAAGCTGCTTTTTGATTATTTTTGCCCCATTCCTGACTCATAGATGTA
>JAGANI010000056.1 GCA_017624285.1 Clostridia bacterium | reverse complement strand
CGTGTGCTCTTCCGATCTGATTTGATTCCACTATCGGTGCAGGTACGGTACTTATGCCTTTCGGTGGCAAATATCAAATGACGCCTTCTCAAGCGATGGTGCATTTAGTATCGGTTGAAAAGGGTCATACCGACACCGTTTCTTACATGGCATGGGGTGGTAACCCGTATATTGCTGAACGCAGTCCCTATCACGGCGCATATCTTGCCGTTATCGAAAGCGTTTGTAAGCTAATTGCATCTGGTGCTGATTTTAACGACGTATATCTTTCCTTCCAAGAGTATTTTAAACGTTTAGGTAAAGACCCAAAGCGTTGGGGACAACCGATGAGCGCTTTACTCGGTGCGTTTAAGGCGCAAATGGATCTTAAAATTGCAGCAATCGGTGGTAAGGATTCTATGAGTGGTACTTTTGAAGATATCGACGTACCGCCAACACTCGTTTCCTTTGCCGTTACTACAGGTGAGGTTTCCGAAGTCGTTTCGCCAGAATTTAAGCATGCTAACCACAGGGTTATCGTAATTAAGCCCGAGTATGATGAAAATAATCTTCCTAAGCCCGAAAGCCTTATTAAGGTATTTGCAACGGTAACTAATTTACTTCGTTCAGGTAAGGCTGTATCTTGCTTTACGCCTACGTTTGGCGGTATTGCTGAAGGCGTATTAAAATCTTGCTTAGGTAATAAAATCGGCTTTAGATATTCCGACGGGGTAGATTTAACTGAAATATTTAAGTATAATTACGGTGCTTTCGTGCTGGAAATTGCCGGTGGCAACGTAGATGAAGGCTTCCTTTTAGGTTATACCGAACCAGATTATACAATTTCTTATAAAGACGATACTTTATCGTTAGACGCTTTGCAGGCTGTTTACGAGGATAAGTTAGAACCCGTTTACTCTTGCAACATCCCCACCAAAAAGATTATCGTCCCCAACTTTAGTTTCGATAAGGCTAGCGATATCGCACCTTACGTTAAAACCGCTAAGCCCAAGGTATTGATACCGGTATTCCCAGGCACTAACTGTGAGTTTGATACGGCTAAAGCATTTGCAGACGCTGGCGCTGATCCTGAAATTTACGTTATCCGTAACTTAACCGCTGACGACGTTTCAAGGTCTGTTGATGAATTTTCTAATAAAGCAAAAGATAGCCAAATCATCTTTGTACCGGGTGGCTTCTCTGGTGGTGACGAACCTGACGGTTCTGGTAAGTTTATTACAGCGTTTATGCGTAATGGTGCTGTTAAAGAACAAATTACTGATTTACTCGAAAACCGCGACGGTTTAATGGGTGGTATTTGTAACGGTTTCCAAGCGCTCATTAAACTTGGTTTAGTGCCTTACGGCAAAATTATTGATACTGACGAAAACTGCCCGACCTTAACCTACAACGATATCGGTAGACACCAGTCTCGCATCGTTCAAGTAAGGGTAGCGTCAAACAATTCGCCATGGCTTAAAGGCGTAAAGGTAGGCGATATCGTAAACGTACCTATCTCTCATGGTGAAGGCAAGTTCGTCGCTAACGACGATTTAATAAATTCGTTATCCGCCAACGGTCAAATTATGACGCAATACGTTGACTTATCGGGTAACGCTACGATGGATATCCGCTTTAACCCCAACGGTTCTGCTTACGCTATCGAAGGTATTTTATCGCCTGACGGTAGGGTGTTTGGTAAGATGGGACACTCCGAAAGAAAGGGTTACGGTTTGTACAAAAACGTACAAGGCGACTTCGATATGAAGTTGTTTGAATCCGCCGTTAAATACTTTAAATAATATATCTAAAAACTAAATTGTAGCATACGGGGTATGTAGTTTTACCCCGTTAAGCTATTTAGGGGGATTTTTATGGCATTTTTATCTGATATAGAAATTGCGCAAAACTGTGTGTTAGAGCCTATTGGCAAAATTGCTGATAAAATTGGTTTAAGCGATGACGATATTGAGTTTTATGGTAAATATAAAGCCAAAGTTGATTACGTTAAAGTATTAAAAAATAACACAAAAAAGGGTAAGTTGGTATTAGTTACTGCAATCACACCCACACCCGCTGGTGAAGGTAAAACCACCACTACTATCGGTTTAGCTGACGGTCTTAAAAGGCTTGACAAAAAGGTAGTAGTTGCTTTAAGAGAGCCTTCTTTAGGTCCGGTATTCGGTATTAAAGGTGGCGCTGCAGGCGGTGGCTACGCGCAAGTTGTTCCTATGGAAGATATCAACCTTCACTTTACTGGGGATTTCCACGCAATCGGCGCGGCTAACAACCTTTTAGCAGCTATGCTAGATAACCATATTTATCAAGGTAACGCGCTTA
Source organism: Clostridia bacterium (assembly GCA_017624285.1). Lineage (GTDB taxonomy): Bacteria > Bacillota > Clostridia > Christensenellales > Borkfalkiaceae > UBA11475. The sequence continues at coordinate 6,360 of JAGANI010000056.1, read as the reverse complement.
ATATCGACCCCCGTCGTATCACTTGGAAACGTTGTGTCGATATGAACGACCGTCAATTAAGGTTTGTTACCGACGGGCTTGGCGGTAGGGTAAACGGCGTCCCGCGTGAGGACGGCTTTGATATTACCGTTGCGTCTGAAATTATGGCGGTTTTTTGCCTAGCAAACGATATCGACGACTTAAAGCAAAGGCTTTCTAATATAGTAGTTGCTTATACCTATGACGAAAAACCCGTTACCGCAGGCGATTTAAAGGCTGTTGGTGCGATGACTGCGCTTTTAAAAGACGCGTTAAAACCAAACCTTGTTCAAACGCTTGAAGGTACGCCTGCTTTCGTACATGGTGGCCCGTTTGCTAATATTGCGCACGGTTGTAACTCAGTTATAGCAACTAAGCTTGCTATGTCGCTTTCCGATTACGCTATTACGGAAGCTGGTTTCGGCGCAGATTTAGGTGCTGAAAAATTCCTTGATATTAAATGTCGCTCGGCAGCGCTTAAACCCGATGCAGTCGTAGTAGTTGCAACGGTTAGGGCGTTAAAAATGCACGGTGGTAAGTTAAAAACCGAACTCGGTACGGAAGATTTATCTGCCTTAAAGCAAGGCTTGCCCAACCTTTTAAGACACGTTAAAAACATTAAAGACGTTTATAAACTTCCTTGCGTAGTTGCAGTAAATAGATTTCCGACTGATACCGATAACGAGATCGATTTAGTCATTAAAGAGTGCAAAAAGTTAGGCGTAAACGTAGCGCTTTCAACCGTTTGGGCAGAAGGTGGTAAGGGTGGTATCGCCCTTGCGGAAGAAGTCGTTCGTCTTGTTAATGAGAAAAACGATTTTACTTTTTCTTACGAATCCGACCTTTCTATCGCAGATAAAATTAAAGCAGTTGTAACCAAGGTTTACGGTGGCGACGGTGTCAATATTTTACCGCAAGCGCAAAAACAAATTGATACTTTAACTAAGTTAGGTTACGGCAATTTGCCTATCTGTATCGCAAAAACGCAGTATTCTTTCTCTGACGATCCCACTAAGCTTGGCGCACCAGATAATTTTACCGTTACCGTTAAAAACGTAAAAGTTTCCGCAGGCGCAGGCTTTATAGTAGTGTTAACTGGCGATATTATGACTATGCCGGGGCTACCTAAAGTGCCTTCTGCTGAAAAAATCGACGTCGATGCGTCAGGTAAAATTACAGGTTTATTTTAAAATTATAAAAGCCCCGTTTAGGGGCTTTTTTGTTTAATAAAAAGACCCCGTGTGGGGTCTTTTGTGTTAAATCATAGAAATATTTAAAGCAAATATCGTAACTGCAGCAAAAAATAATGCCATTGATAATGCAAAATTACTTATGCAATTTAAGCTTATCGGTAAATTAAATTTCTTTTTGTTGATTATACTAAAAATAAACGTTGTGCTTGTTAGTAATAACGTTATAATAGCAAAAATGTATGCAACTATTAAAAATCCCATATTAGAACCAAACACTGAAAAATCGCCTACCATTTTGATAACTTGTGGTATGCTAATTGCAACTAATAATAAAAAGGTAACTAGCGCGTTAAACGATATTGATATTATGCTAAAAACCTTTTCAAGGCTAATTAAACTGTTTTTAGGACGCTCGCTAGCGCTTTTATTTATCAAATCTTTTTTAATTAAATTGCCACAGTTAGGGCAACAAAATGCGTTGTTATCTATTTCGCTTCCACAATTTCTACAAAACATAGCTTTATCTCCTTAATATAAAATTTTATAATGAGCCTAATCCTAACAATGGGAACATTAACTTTAAAAAGAGTGCCGAGTAACGTACGTTTATGTAAATAAATGCCATAATACCTATAAGTGTAATGGCTTTATTTTCTTGTTTAATTGATTTTACTAAAGCAATTATTGCAATAGGTAAAACAAATATAAAAGTAAAAAAGGGTGTAATGTTAATCCAATCCATAATCATAAAAAACTCCTTAATACGTAATTTTTACAATACTTATACACCCAAAAACAACAACGTTAAGCCAACTGCTAAAACTATAAAAATTATAGCAACGGTAGATGCGTTCTTTTTTGCAGGTTTTTTTACGTAAACAATTTGTGGTTTTTCTTCAACAATCGGGGTAATGGGTTGATCGTCTATTACTGCACCACAGTTTTGACACGTTTTAGCGTCGTCTTCTAATTTAGTACCACATTTTTCGCAAAACATAAATTTTCTCCTATACTAAACCAGTTACTAAACCAGTTATTAAGTTAGAGGTAAACAAGCCAAGGATATACGACATAAATAAGCTTACGCAATAAACAAAAGTTAAAATACCAACTAGTTTAATTGCTTTATTATCTTGTTGTAACGATTTAATAAACGCAATTATAGCAAACGGTATCGTAGTTAGTAAAGAAATAATGTTTAAAGTCGCAAGCGTGTTCATAGCGCTTTCAGCAAAACCAAGTAAAAAAAGATAATTAAAATCAGAAAAGTTTGTCCATATAGCTAAATAAAAAGCTATAATGATAAAAATCATAGCACTTGTCGTGTTTGATATTTTTGCGCGTTTTTCTACGTAAATAATTTGAGGCTCGGGTTTTTGCGCTTGTTCAGGGTTGATTACTTTACCACAGTTTTGGCACGTTTTAGCATCATCTTCTAACTTAGTGCCACAGTTTTCACAAAACATATAAAAATCCTCCTAGTGTTTGATGTAATTATATGGCACAATGTGCCATTTGTCAAGTAAAAATTGTACAATGTGCTATTATTTAACTATGATAACTATGCCAGAAATTCAAAAGCGTCTACGTGATGCCATAAAGTATAGCAACATAACGCAAAAAGAGCTTGCTGATAGGTTGGGCATAAACCCATCTACGGTCAGTAAGTATATGAGGCTTGATAAGTTTCCGTCGCTTGATACGTTTGCCAATATTTGTCGCATTTTAGACGTATCAGCCGACGATATTTTAGGTGTAAACGATTAAAGCGCAATATCGCTAAAAATACTTATATTTAATACAAAATAGCAAATCGGGATATTGAATTCCCGATTTTTTTGTGCTATAATATATAAAAAATTAAGGTGGTAAATATGTTTAAAAATGCGCAAGCCGTTTGGATTAAAGATGAACTTCAAACAAAAAACAGCCATATCATTTTAACCAAGACGCTAGGTAATTTAACTGATGCTAAATTAAAAATAACTGCTTCAAATTTTTATAAGCTTTTCGTTAACGATTTATTTTTAGGATACGGTCCTGCGCGTACGGCATATGGTTACGCTAGGGTAGACGAGTATGATTTATCCAACTTTAATAGCGACGTTAACGTAATTAAAATTGAAGTTGCAGGGTATTACTCTAAGGCGCTATCAACCTGCCAAACACAAAACTTTATCGTGTGTGAGGTATTGCTTAATGATACCGTTAGTGTGGCAACGGGGTCTAAAAACGACTTTGTTTACTATAAAAATACCCGTCGATTAGAAAAAGTTGAAAGGTATTCCTTCCAAAGGCATTTTTCAGAAGTTATCGACTATAGCTTTGACCCTTTTAGCATTAGCGATAATTTAGAAGTTATACCGTCGTTTTACCCAAAATACTTACCCCGTCGCGTGCCTTACGCATGTTTCGACCAAGTAAATTTAGATGGTATTACCGCAAAAGGTACGTTTTATTTTGATGATAATCTTCCATGTAAGCCTGAAAGATATTCCGAAGTATTTGGGGAGTATTGGGGCAAGTATTTAGAGTCCGACGTTTTATATAAGCCCTTTAGGTGGTTACAGCAACAAGCGTTAATTAATACTGGCAAAAATCAAAATTTTCCAGTTGCCGTTAAAGAAGGTGAATACGTTACCTTTGATTTAAAAAAGATAGAAGTCGGCTTTATTAAGTGGTCTTTTAACGTCGTAAAAGATACCGATATCGTCATAGGCTTTTCAGAGTATATTAAGGATAGGGATTTGACTTTCAAGATGCAAATATGCATAACGTTATAGAGTTTTTTGCACCAAAAGACGCTAAAATTTATGACGAAAGTTTCGAGCCGTATTCGGCAAGACATTTAATTTTATTAGTTAAAAAGGGCGAAATTTTATTAACCAACTTTGGCATCCGCCGTTACGAGCGCACTAAAAAAGGTATACGCCAAAATGATTTAACCCGTAAAGATTTAGCTGGTATTTACGACGCTGGCGTAAGGACGTTCGTGCATAACGCGGTTGATTTATATACCGATTGTCCTTCAAGGGAACGTGCAGGTTGGCTTTGTGATAGCTTTTTTACCGCTAAGGCAGAGTATTTTTTCTATGGCGAAACCCCTGTGGAAGACGCATTTTTAGAAAACTACGTTTTATATAAGCACGACCCCTTTTATCCTGAAGGCGCTTTACCGATGTGCTATCCTTCCGACCCACAAAAGGAAGGTAAATTTATACCACAATGGTGTATGTGGTACGTGTTAGAAGTCTACGATTATTTAACCAACCGTAAGCCGTCGTTTAGTAAGGATTTTTTCAAAACAAGCGTATACGGGGTAGTCAATTTAATGCTTAAGTCGTTAAATAGCGACGGCTTGTTAGAGCAATTACCGTCTTGGAATTTTGTAGAGTGGTCTAAGGCTAACTGGTGGACTAAGGACGTAAACTTTCCAACCCAGTTTTTGTTTGCTGAGGTTTTGGATTGCACTGCTAAATTATACGATGACGCTTCATTATTTAATATTGCTGATAAAATGCGCAGTAAGGCGATCGAACTTTCATTTGATGGGGAATTTTTCGTTGACCACGCTGTGCGTGATAATAACGGAAACTTAAACGTTTTAACAGATACTTCAGAAGCCGCTCAATACTACGCGCTGTTATTTGGTAAGTTAAATTTATCCGACCCTAAATACGATAAGTTTACTAAGCGCGTGTTTGAAGTCGGTTACGATAACGTTACGGGTAGGGATTTTGTCCAAGTAAACGCTTTTATAGGTTTTTACTTAAAGCAACTTGCATTAATGCAAAACAAAAAGTTTGCTTTGTTAGAGAAAGAAGTCAAAAACTTCTTTGCCGGTCAGGTTGAAAAAACTGGTACTTTGTGGGAATACAAAACCCCCGTTGGCAGTAACGACCACGGTTTTGCATCGTTTGCTGTTATATCTGCCGATATAGTTGATAAACTTAAAAACAAGTAATTGCATTAAAAAAAGGGGTACGTACCCCTTTTTTTATTACAAAATATTAAATTTTACTTAATTTTATATGGTTTACTAAAAAATCATCTAAAATTTCTTCATTAGATACGGGTATCTTTTTAGCCTTTTTTATTAAAAAGCTAATCCCCTTAAAAGCTAAATATATAAGTAATAATGGCAGTAAAATTACGCCTAAAATCACTACCGGTATATACTTATACCATTTAGTGTTTTTATCTATTTTATTTTGGTATTTTATACTACCGGTAAGCGTAGCACCGTCTAATGCATCGCAAATTTTACCGTCAAAATAGTAACCACCGTTTTCGCTTTCGCCTATATAAAATTTAACTAAGTAGTCGTCGGCAAAATAAAGCAGGACGTCGTTTTTATTACGCCCTTTATTATAGTCGGATAATTTTTTTGCGATACGGCGTTTTAATTCTTTACCGTCTATCGTCGCTTTGTAAGTTAATAAGTTTTCACTCATAAAAACCGCCTTTAATTAAAATCTTTGCAAGCAAATCTTTTAATATATAATTATTAGGGTAGTAGGTGTCTACTGTTTACCCTATCGGGAAATTGCTTAAGGCAATTTTCTCCCTAATTCAAATCCCATCCTGTTTTTTTGGGGGAGGGGGGATAATTTACTGTATTTGTGGGACTAAAAGTATTTTTTATTTGCATCTTTGGCAATGACGAATTAACCCAACTGTCAAAAAAACAAGTGCTAAAAACAATAGCGTCAAACAAATAATAAGGTGTATATTTCGTTCAATCGTAACGCCTGCTTGCCAAGAAAACAAGTTTGCCTTAAAAATATTTATTTCGCCGATTTCTTTTTGAATTTCAGGATTTTTTACTTTTATAAAAAGCGGTGGTAAGTATAAAAATGCGTTTGATAAAAGCAAAATGACACTCGTCTTTAAAAATCTATTTGTTTTCAAAAATCGCACACTCATAATTATATTTAACGCTAAATATACGCAAAGCACAATGGGAAGTGCAATTTTAAAATACCACCATCCGTCAGCATATCCGTTTGTTAAGGTGTATGCGTTAATCACAATAAGAAGGATATTCAGCATTAAAAAATCTACGGCAACTGAAATAAAATCGTTGTATTTTCTTATTTTAGAAAAAACCTCGTATTTTGCAATAAAGATAGGCGCAAATATAATTGTT
>JAGANI010000055.1 GCA_017624285.1 Clostridia bacterium | reverse complement strand
TTTTATATTTTTAAGTTTTTAATAATAGTAATTTTTATATTTTAATCGGTTTTTTTCAATTTATACTTTAATATATGCATTAATTTATGCATAAAAACACTGTTTTAATTAAAATAAAGCCGTTTTTTACGCTTTTTTATTAAAAAAACCACTATTAACAGTAAAAAACGACGGGATACGTACCCGTCGTGTTGAGGTTTTTATGTTTTTGTTCGAAATGAAAAATTACTATTATAAAGTATTTATTAAAATATCTCTTGAGTAAGCCTTCAAACGCTTTACCGTGTCTAGCTTCATCACGAGCCATTTCGTGTACGGTATCATGGATAGCGTCGAGGTTTTCTTGTTTAGCGCGTTTAGCAAGTTCAACCTTACCAGCGGTAGCGCCGTTTTCAGCATCTACACGGAGTTCTAAATTCTTTTTGGTAGAGTTAGTTACTACTTCGCCTAAAAGTTCAGCAAACTTAGCAGCGTGTTCTGCTTCTTCCCAAGCAGCTTTTTCGTAATAAAGACCTACTTCTGGATAACCTTCTCTATGAGCAACACGTGCCATTGCTAAATACATACCAACCTCACAGCACTCACCTTCAAAGTTAGCGCGTAAACCTGCTTTGATATCTTCAGGAACGTCTTTTGCAACGCCTACAACGTGTTCAGCCGCCCAAACAAGATCGTCTTCTTGAACGATAAACTTTGAACCCGGAACTTTGCAGATTGGGCAAAATTCGGGAGCGGAATCACCTTCGTGAACATAACCACATACTGGACATACAAACTTTTTCATAATTAAAATTCTCCTTAAAATAAATATTGATTGATTTTTTTATAAAAACTGTTTTACAGTTGTTACCTTTATTAATTTAGGGCTTTGCCCTGACACTCTTTACAAATACAATGTAAAGTAAGCTCGTAACTGACTATATCCTGCCCTGATAAAGACGATGCTGTGTTTATAAAACCGTCTTTACAAAGTTTATCAGAAACGAATGCGTCGAAAATTTTACCACACCTATCGCAAACCATATGATCGTGAGGGATTGTCTTATCGTAATGGGCGTTTTTATCAGGTAAATTTAACTTGATAATCAACCCATCCCTTACAAGTGCGTTTAAGTTATTATAAACGGTTGCAAGCACGATACCAGGCATCCTATCAACTGCTTGACGATAAACCTCCTCAGCAGTAAGATGATCGCTTGATTTATTTATTATGTCGTAAATTAAACTTTTTTGCCGTGTCATAATAATAACCTTTTGTTTATTTGTAAATCTATAAACGGTTCTAATTATTTAGAGGAAATTTGTATGTCTATTTTGTTTATTTTTTAGAACCGTTCTAAATTTACAACTTTATTATACATATTAAAAAAAGGTTTGTCAAGCATTTTTTAAAACTTTTTTAGAATTATTCTAATTTTATTTGAAATCACTAGATTTTTACTGATTATTTAGATAATAAAAATCCCCCTTTTTTGGGGGGATTTTAAAAAATTTTTTATTTTTATAAAGTATTTAAGGTAGAAATATAAAACTAAAACCCTATTTAATATATAGAAAGTTGCTATAAATTATTAATAAAACATCGATTTTATATAATTTATTTAATTAATTACTATTTTAATATTTCTTCTAAAACGACGCCGTCTCTATCCTCCATCGTTATACCTAAACATTTTGCTAAGGTTACAGGGATATTAACTGTTTCTACCCTATCTAAAGTAACGCCTTGTTTAAAGTCTGGACCGATTGCAATTAATGTAGGTTGATAACCGATTTCAGGACTATGCCCGTGTTCGCCAAACTTTTTTACTACGCCTGGAGCATAGGTTGAATATATATTGCCTAATTGGTCGGGATAAGCCTCTCTACCAACGCCATAATTGCCGTCGCTATCAACCAAGAAGTCGAAATCACCAGGGGTATGAAATTCTTTTTCGGCATATTCTTTTGAATAATAAATTATGCCTTTTTTGTTTGCGATATCGTCGTCTAACATCTTTTTGACTTTATCGTAAACGAAATTATCAAGGACTTGTATTTTTACTGAATTATTAAAAGGTGTGGCTTTTACAGGACCACCTATCATATTGCCGTCTTTATCGGTTTCGATAAGTCCCTCGTTTTTAAAGTTTACTAAAAACCTATACCAATACTCGATAGTCATTTGACCATGGTCGGACATCCAAATAAAGTCGGTGTTATCCTCCTCGCCAATTTGTTTTACAGCGTCGTATAATTGCACAACGTATTCGTAAGATTCTTCTAACCTTTTGGTAACGTTGTCAGAAAAAACGCCGTCTTGATGTCTTTGGCTATCTAATGGACAAGGGTGAATAAGTAAAATATCCGGTTGATATTTTAAAACCATATCCCTTGCACAAGCAAAGATAAAGTCGTCTGTATAAAACCCACCTGCCGTGCCGTAGCCTTTTGTAAGGTCAAGGTTTGGTACGACGATATCTTGATAAACTTGTTCCGTCATACCGTGTTTTTGTAAAACTTCTTTAAAACAATCTGCCCCACAGAAATACTCTGGAATATTGTAATCGATATTTTTGTCGCCACCAAGAACAGGCCAAAAAACGTTTGCTGTTGTATAGCCGTTTTCTTTAGCGTAGTCGATAAGCGTTTTTACTTTTATGTTATCACGCTCGGCACGCCAAGTGCTTGTACCTTGGTAAAAGTTGGTATCTACACCAGTTTTATTTGGATAACAACCCGTTATCATTGATGCGTGGCAAGGATATGTATTTGCAGGATAAATTGTCTTTAAAGTTTTAATCCAAACACCGTCGTTAAGCATTTTTTTAACTAATGGCTTATCCTTTAAGTACTCGATATCTTCTTTTATCATTGCATCAAGCGATAATATAATAAGTTTACGTTTTTTCATATATAATTTATCTTCCTTATGTTGTGTAATAAAAATATAATATAAAATTTAAGATATTGTTTATTATATATCATTACAAAAACATTGTCAAGATTATTATAAAATATTATCAAGACCTTTTCAATATTTAATCAAGACTAACGTAAGTTTTAGAAGTTTTTTGTTATTTTAAAATTTCTTCAACAACAACACCGTCTCTATCTTCCATCGTGATACCCAAGCACTTTGCTAAGGTTACAGGGATATTTACAGTTTCGGTTCTATTCATCTTAAATCCCTTTTTAAAATCGGGTCCAATAGCCAAAAAAGTTGGTTGATAACCGATTTCAGGACTATGCCCGTGCGTACCTAAAACTTTGACTACGCCTTCTGCTATTGATGAAAAATAATTCCCCCAAGGCTCCCACCCGATACTGTAAAAATTATCGCTATCAATAAAATAATCAAAATCGTAATCGGCTAAGTGGAATAATTTAGTGGCTTCTTCCTTATTGTAATAAACGTAACCACCCTTGTTTTTTAAGCCGTCTGCAAGGACTTTATCAGCTAAAACACGCGCTTCGTCATCCAAAGCCTTAACTAATACGGATGAATTGAACTTCCAAGCCTTTACACGTTGAGAGATAATGTTATTATCCTTATCAAGCGTAATCAAGCCTGCGTCGGTAAATAACGTTACTGGACGCGTCCAGTACGTAACCGTCATTTGACCGTGGTCGGACATCCAAACAAAATCGGTATTATCTTCTTCCCCAACGGCGCAAACAGCGTCGTAAAGCTTTGTAACCCAATCGTACGTCCTGAGAGCTTCCTTATTTACTTCGTCCGAAAAAACGCCTTTTTTATGGCGCATACTGTCTAACGGACATGGGTGAATTAGTAAAACGTCGGGATTGTACTTTAGTATCATATCAACAGCGCATTTGTAGATAAAATCACCTGCGTAAGGCTCACCCTCGTTATCATTCCCATCTAAGATATGCATATTTGGTTTAACGATTTTATCTATAACGTCGTCAGAAGTACCGTGCGCTTTGAAAGTATCTATTAAGTTATCGTAAGTAGCAAAATACTCCGGAATATTATAGTCGATACTAGTATCGTCGCCAAGAACCGGCCAATACACGTTTGCGGTAGTATAACCGTTTGCCTTAGCGTAATCGATAAGGGTTTTTACTTTGATATTATCCCTTTCAGCACGCCAGGTATGCGTACCGTCGTAAAAGTTGGTATCTACGCCAGTTTTATTTGGATAACAGCCAGTTATCATAGAAGCATGGCAAGGATAGGTATTTGCCGGATAAACGGTTTTTAACGTCCTAATCCAAACGCCCTCGTTCATGATTTTTTGAACGAAAGGTTTATCCATTAAATACTCTACGTCTTCTGGGATCATTGCATCTGCCGATAAAATGATAAGTTTGCGCTTTTTCATAAAAAACCTCTTATTTAAAATTAGCCACCTTTGATGGTGGCTAATTTGATTATATATTATTCTATTATATTTTACAAGTGTATTGATAATTTTTTGGCGATTTTAATGATTATTTTTTAATGGCTTCTTCGATAGGTTTACCGTCGATATCAGGCATATTAAAGTCAAAAATCTTAGCGATAGTTGCAGCCATATCTAAAGTATGACGACGCTCGATAGTAACGCCTTCGTTAAAATCGGGACCAATCATAAGCATAGATGGTTGCGGACCTTTTTCAGGTAAAAAACCGTGCGTTGCCCTACCCGTACGGTAGTCGGATAAATCAAACGTAGTAAAATACGGACCAAAAGGTTCCCATCCGTTGGCGGTGTAACCATCAAACTCTAAAACAAAATCAAAATCACCACTTAAATGTTCTTCCATATCACACTCAGCAGTGGTGTAAACCCTTTCGATACCATATAAGCCTGATTCTTTAGCGTCCATAAAGGTTTTGTAGGTAAGGTCGTACGCTTCTTTATCAGATTTATCTTTAAGATATACTTGTGCTGAGCCACCTAACGATTTAACGTATGCTTTATAATCGGTAACGTTGTTATCCTTATCAAGCGTCATTAAACCCGCTTTAACAAGTAAAATATTAGGATGCCCCCAGCGCTTGATATCTACTTGACCGTGGTCGGACGTTAAAATAAAGTCGGTATTATCCCACTCGCCTACTTCTTTAATAGCACGGATAATTTTTTCCATCCAATAGTAAGTGTAATCAAGTTCTTCAGTAACGTGCGCGTTGAATAACCCTGTGCCGTGGCGTTTGCCGTCGATACCTGCGGGATGAACGACTAATACGTCTGGTTGATATTTTAAAATAATATCCCTTGCGCAAGCGCAGACGAATTCGTCAGCATATGGGTGTTGACGTTGATGACCTTCGATATAATAAAGGTTAGGCTTAACGATTTCTTCAATAACCTTATCAGACGTACCCATTTCTTTAAGCGCCGAAGTTAAAGGTTGATCGGGTGTTTGCGACCAGTATTCAGGAATATTATAATCAATATTAGGGTCGTTGCCTAAAACCGGCCAGAATACGTTTGCGGTGGTCATACCCTTTTCTTTAGCGGCGTCAATAATGGTTTTTACACGGTTATACTTTCTTTCCCACACCCAAAGAGGGTTACCCCATTCTTCACGCTCGTTATTGTATAAATGCGTTTTATTGGGATAGCACCCTGTTATCATAGAAGTATGGCAGGGGTACGTAACCGAGGGGTAAATCGTTTTTAAAGTCTTAACCCAAGTGCCTTTTTTAACGAGTTCTTGAAATAACGGCTTAGTTAAAAGATAATCCATATCTTCTTTAACGAGTGCGTCGTTTGAAATTATAACTAACTTTCTATTCTTCATATTAATCACCTATCAAAAACTATAATTATAAATATTTTTCTACAAGCATAGGAACTACGTCTTTCATGATATCTAACTCTTTACAGAGGCTTAATACCGTATAACGCTCCCTAACCGTATAAGCATTTAAAAGCATTTCTTCTAAAAGCGCTTTATCCACACCGATTTCCGTATAAGTAACGGGAGTATTTAAGCGTTTTAAGTGAGAAATAATTTCTTCCTCCTTAGGAAGTTTATCTACAAGTTCGTAAACCTTATCGCTATTTGTAAATTTAACGTCGTTATCTTTAAGCCAACGATAAATGCTTATACAAACTAGCGTACCTAAACCTACTTTTATACCGTGTAATGGCACGGGCAAGCCTTTTTTTACAAAGTCCATTTCTAAATAGTGTGAAGTATGATGTTCGCCACCAGATGCCGGACGTGAATTACCTGCAATAACCATTGCATAACCTGACGTGATTAAAGCATCCATAAGATAAACCATACCTTGTGGGTTATACTCTAAAATCTTATCCATATTTATAAGAACGTCATCAACGGCTTTTAACGTTAAAGCGATACTTTCTTCATTGATAGGTTCACCATTTTTAAGATTTGCTAAACGCCAGTCTAAAACGGAATTATATTTACCCAAAATGTCGCCAACGCCTGCGCCTATCATGTGTGCAGGGGCTTTTGCTAAAATTTCAGGATCGACTAAAATATCTGACGGCGATTGCGCAGGAAGGGTAACCTTTTTGCCACCTGTCATAATAGCCGCTACCGTTGAAATAAACCCATCCATACTAGGTGCAGTTGCTAAGGTGGAGTTTTTAACACCACACTTTGCGCCAACGTATTTACCTAAATCGTTTAACGTGCCAGAGCCTGCGACTAAAATCCAATCACAACCCTTAACTTCTTGTTCCATCCTACCGTAAGCGGTTTCGTCAGGGACTAATTCTTCATCATCAAATTTTAAAAACTTAATACTATCTACGATGGGCTTAATTTCTTCAAGCAAAGGTAAAAAGAATTTTTCAGTATTAACATCGCAAACGGCTAAAACCTTTTTGCCTTTTATATTTTTGTTAAAGATAGGATACGATGCACCCTCTTGTTTTTTATATTCTACGTTTATACCAAACATAATTATCTCCTAAATACTATTTTAATATTACTGCGGATAAAGGTAAATCTTTACTAGAACCACCTACAAAAACATCATATTTGCCGTGTTTAACCTCAAACTCCTCAGTTGAAACGTTATAAAACTCAAATGCGCGGGGATTTATTTGTACGGTAATAGTTTTTGTTTTACCTGCCTCGATATAGTGCTTATCAAAACCTGCAAGGGTACGGATAGGCTCATCCTTACCTGCTTTTTGATAACCTACGTATACTTGAACTACTTCTTTTGCAGATACGTCGGAATCGTTTTTAACGTCGAACGTTGCATACAAATTACCGTCTTTTTCAGTAACGGAAAGATTTGAATAAGTAAACTTAGCATAACTTAAGCCGTAACCGAAGGGGTAACGAACTTTAACCTTCTTTTTATCGTAATAACGGTAACCTAAAAGCAAACCTTCTTTATAATCCACACCGTAATCACCATAGCCGATTTGGTATGCAAAACTATCTTCTAGCTTATTAATAAAGGTTTCCGAAAGCTTACCAGACGGCGATACTTTGCCAAATAACAATTCACTAACCGCTTCATTAACGGCTTCACCAGCAAAACCCGCATACAAAATAGCCTTAGCGCTCTTTTCCCACGCGGAAACGTCTATAACCGAACCTGCGTACATAACTACAATTACGTTAGGATTGATTTTTGCGATTTTATTGATAAAATCTTCTATATACGGGTCGAATTTTATCGATTGACGGTCGTGTTGCTCAGACTCGATAGCGTAGGAAGTGGACGCGTGTATAACGATATAATCTTTATCTTTAGCAATTTCTAACGCTAACGGCAAATTATCGTAATCGCACATAGCCTTGCTATAACCAAAGATATAGCCGTAAGATTTATCAAAAATATTAGCGGTAGGATCTACCATAGGTATAGTTTTGTTAAGCGGTAAAGCGTCTACGTAAGGGTTAACCCTTGCAGAACCGCCACCTGCGATATTTTCGCCATCAAATTTGCCGAATACCGCGATATTTTTACCCGTTTTAAGGGGAAGTATGCCGTCGTTTTTAAGAAGCACTGCACCTTCTAAAGCGCCCTCTTTAGCAATAGCGTGGCGAGACGTTAAATCGGTAGTTTTTACCCTTAAAGGTTTATTATCTTCCACCCAATTTAAAAGGTTGCAAATACGCTGACAGGAAGCGTCTACGTCGGCTTCGGTAATATAGCCGTCTTCTAACCCTTTTTTAAGGTTAATATAACTATCGTCGACGTAAGGCATATCTACGTCGCACGTAGCGAGTAACGCCTTAGAACGGTTATGGCAAGCGTTCCAGTCGGAAACGTATACGCCCTTAAAGGAAAAGCGATTTCTTAAAATTTTAGTTAAATAATCGTTTTCAGCAGTATGTGTGCCGTTTACTAAGTTATAAGAACTCATAACCGTGGTCGGGTTTGCTTTTGTAGCGAGTTCAAAGGGATATAAATAAAGCTCGTTAAGGGTGCGTAAATCGACGTTAGACGACGACCAAAGCCTATCACGCTCGGTATTGTTTGCGCAATAATGCTTTAATGAAGTACCTACGCCTTTTTCCTGCACGCCGTCCAAAAACTCTTTAGCAAGCGTACCTGCTAAATATGCGTCTTCAGAAAAATACTCGAAATTTCTGCCACATCTAGGATCACGTTTTAAGTTTACGCCAACTGCTAATAAAACGTCAACGTCCTGCTCGATACAATCGTCAGCGATGCCAGACGCTACCTTTTTAACGGTTTCCCTACTCCAGCTATTAGAAAGAACTGATGGGGCGGGCATAGCTGTTGCTTTAAAAGACTCTTGCTTGCCTTCCCCACCGTCGTGGGATACTTTACGTAAACCACAAGGGCCGTCAGACATCTTTAACTGGTTGACTTTACCGGGGTAATACATAAATTCCCACACGTTTTTACCTGTTAAAAGACGTAGCTTCTCGTCAAGCGTAAGTTGCTTATAATCGTTTGCCATTATATACTCCTAAAAAATTTATAATTTTTTATTTTATTTTACCACCCTTTTATTGTTAAGTCAATGAGTATTTGTTTTTTTACTAATTAAATAGCAACTTTTATTACAAAAGTTTATAAAAAACAAAAGCACCCCGCTAGGGATGCTTTTTTTATTTAGATGTTGTAAATTGAAATATTACTAAACTCCCAATCACCTATGGGTGAAGAACCATCGTAAGTATAATAGAAACTTACTTGAGAGATGGATGAAATATAATGAGCTTCTGTAATATTTGCAATACTATTTTTACCAACGGTAGTATTTGCGTAAGTGAGTTCACCACACTCAGATCCGTTTTCTCTTACTAAAATAATCTTCCAGTAAGAAGAACCATCTTTAACGAATTTGATAACTACTTCTTCATCTACGTTAACAGCTGATGAAGTAATAGAAGTGTCTTGAACGTTTATGCCTGCGTTTTTCCAAGTTAATTTACCGTTCCAGAAGCAGAACTGACCGTTAAAGTAAGCGCTAGAACCTGCATCGTCTTGACCACCTGCCCAAATTGCAGGGAAAATTTTACTTGAAGAAGTAATACCCGTCGTCCTAATACGTAAACGTACGGCAAAACTCCTAGTTAAATCGATACCTTCGGTCTTAATTGCAATAATAGAGTTTTTAACGTTAGAAGTTACGTAATAGCCCTTATCTGCAGAATAATCACTAGTTGTAAACGGTGCTTTGTCGCCTGCGCCAGGCATAGTAAGATCGGTTTCGTCTAAAAGTTTTTTAGCAAAAACGATTTCAGGAAGCTGACCGTTTAATACGTTTACGGTAACAGTATAACAACCATCGATTTTAACGTCGTATTCACCATCAGGGATATTAACGCTAATTTTACCATCGGTAACTATTGCCATAGCTTTAACTAAACCGGTAAATATTACGCCCTTACCGTCTTCTACAGAAGTTATAGTAGATGCAACGCCAGGATATCCAGTTTTTACGCTAATAGTTACGTCGTTATATTGTGCGTTTAATACTAATGCGTCAACCTCGTAACTAGTGCTGTTTAAGGAAGATATAACGTATTCTACAACAGCGTTGCCGTTTACTATACTAAAGTCGCACTCTATACCGTTAACGGTAATTTTATTAACAAGATAGGTATCATCACCCTGAACGGGGTCGGTAATTACGGTAATTTTAACAACTTCGCCATATACTGGTGTAGTGTTTGAAACTTCAACCGTAGCGTTATCGATATCGTCGGCAACGGTTACCATACTTGTTTCTAAATCAGTAACTTTAAAGCCTTCAAACGACCAAGCTTCAGGTGTTACGGATGAATCGTAATCGTGGATATAGTTAAGCGATACGCCGATTATTTTGGAGTGAACGTCCCTAAACTGATGTATGGGAGTGTAAGCATCGCCATTTTTAACGAATAAACTTACGAGCGTACCAGATACTACTACCTTAAAGTCGAAAGTTACGCTACCATTAATATCGTTTTTGATGGTTGCTAAAATTTCTCTTTCAGTAGCGGGCATACCTTGCTTCCAAGTTAAATCATCTTGCCATTGACAGAATTGGAAAGACCTATAAGTGCCAGATTCCGTATAGAAAATAATAGCAGGATAATATAAACTTGCGCTAGATGCAGTTGCTTTATAAGTAAATTCAAACGAGAACGCGTCTAAATTATCTAAACCAACGATATCTAAATCGTAATTAAGACCATTGTCATCTTTTACAGAAGTGATGGTATAACCACCGCCAGCAGTTTCAGTAACGGTCCAATCAGTATTAGTTATATCAAAAAGGTTTTTACTTAAAAGTACTTCGTTACCACCTACCAACTGACCGTCGGCAATAGTTACTGCTTTAGGCGCATAGCCTTCTACTAACATAGTATAGTCGCCGTCAGCGATATCGATGGTTAATTGACCATCTTCGATTACACCGTACGCCTTTTTATCACCTATAAAGGACACCCTATCGGAAATAGTGTAAGGTGTTTCGTAATTTAAGCCACCTTTTACCGTTAAGGTAATGGTATTTTTGGTTGCAGAAGATAACTCAAACTCAACTTCGATATTAAGTTTAGGCGTGGAGTTTGCAATTACTTCGTAATAGTTTGAATCAACCGATACGCCGTTTACCATAAACGACTTAATATCGTAACCAGCATCTGGGATAACTTCTACTGCAGCACCGTCAACGATGTTACCTTCTACCTTAACGCTACCACCAGTTAACGCTTCGCCACCGTTGATTTCGTAAGGAATTGTATTTAAATCTTCACCAATATAGTATCTATAATCCTTAAAGTAACCACCGGTATTTAACTGTAAGCCGATAATCCTTTCACAATCGTTAGTGAACTTATCACGACCAGTTAAGTTATATTGACGTTCAAGCTCTAAAACGCCGTCGTCATTTTCTAAATAGCAGTATACGTTAGTGCCGATATTGAGCATACCGATACGTAAACCCCTATCAGGATCGTTATATTTTGCAAGTTGAGTTTCGCTAAATATTATAGCGTTCCAATTGCCTTCTTGTAAACGAATACCTAACGGACCGGACGTTCTTTCGCTATCAAAATGCGCCGCCCATTGTACGCCTGAGTTAGCACCACCTTGTAACTTTATTAAAAGACCGTTTAAGGACGACTCTATAGAGTCACCTTGCATCTTTAAATCTACTTCCGGCAAGAATTTCGCCGGGTTAAAGATGGTTACTTCTTGATAGTTGTTTTCGGTTACAGTTTTATTTAATTCAAGATATCTTGCGCCTGCATTAAAACCGTGTTTATAAAGGAAAGAAGACTCGTCGTTTTCTTCAAACACGATAGATGGGTTAAAAATCGAAGTACGCCATAAACCGTAATTAGTATCGTCGTAATAACCATCAGCAGTTAACTTATGCCAACCTTGTGGATTTACCCAAGCATAGTCAGGACGAGTGTTTTGCGCTGTAGAATACCATGCTTCACGACTGCCTACTTGTGATGCGCAGTAAATTACCGCGATATCAATACAAACGTTTTTAGGCGGGGCTTTTAAGTTTATAGCGCTCCAAGGAATCATAAACTCTAACACGTAGCCTAAATTATCGGGGTCGTTAAGTTCGCCGTCAATTTGGGATTCTAACACCATATATTGGTTACAAGAGCTATAAGCCCACTCACCATTTTTACCTGCTTTATTACGCTTACTAGAGCCTGATATGCCAGCAGCTGAAAATTGCATTTCCCAAGTAGGTGTGCCGTTGATGTTAGTGGAATCACCAGGAGAAAGATAAAACTCAATACCAGAGTTGTTGCGAAGACTTCTACCAGCATTATAGTAAGCGGGTGTACCTAAAACGCTTACGCCCATTACTAAACCGTCGGACGTGAAGATAGAAGAAAACTCTATATCGTGGGCAACGCCACCGATTTCTAACGTTTTAACAAAAAAGTTTTGAGAACCCCATTCACTTTTAGATAAAACGCCGTCGATTGTTACGTCATCAGTGGTAACGTATTTACCATCACGAGAGTCGTCTACGTAGTCTTCAAACGTTGGAAGTTGAGGAGGGGTATTACCACCACCATCGCCACCACCACCGTTGCGGTTTTTACAAGCGACTAACGATAACGAGCAAACAGCAAGGATTAAACATAAAAGTAATACTTTAATTTTATTTTTAAACTTCATACTACTTTCCTCCTTATGCGCTTACAGGTCTACCGAGTACGTAAATCTCGGAAATAGCCGTAATACCTGAGTAACCGTCTTCATAAACGTTCATATGAGGTACGGAAATGCGAATTTCTTTAATAGAGAGTTCGTTAAACGCGGCAACCGCGCAACTACCTGGGCGGAGCATGCCACCGATTTTAAATTCGTTTGCAGTCCAATCGAATTCTAAGTTTTTAATTTGAACGGTACACTCTATACCGTCTTTTAGAACCTCCATTTCTATTAACGGAAGTTGATAGTAAGAGTTATCGTATTCCCTACTGTTATAAATCATAAGCGCTGGGATTTGGCGATAACCGTCAAATTTAATTGTGATAACTTTATCTTCACTAAATTCAAACTCGTGAACGAAGGGTGATACCCTAGATTGATGCATAGGTATAATACCGTCGTTTAAATATTTAACGTCGTTATGGTTAGTGCCGTTTACGGTAATGGTTGCTTCGTCAGAAATAATATCGTAATCGGTTGCACCTGTGCCATAAATGTTAGGTTGAAGATAAGTTGTAGGACCATTTACGTATAAAACGGTCATACCGTCGTTATTTTTTACCCATTTTACCCTATCAACCGCAGGACCACGTGCGTGGATGTTTGTGTTTAAATCAAGGTGTTTATGGTATACCATTAAAAGTTCTTCACCAACTTGAATCATAGTATGGTGACCAGGACCTGTAACGTTATCAAGCGATTTACCACCGTCTGTAGCAAGTGTAACGCCACCTTCAGCCATATCTAACTTTCTGTACGGACCCATCGGACTATAAGCCACTGCTTGTAAAACAGAATACGTTTCGTTATAATATACACCTACAGATAAAGTAAGATAATATAAACCAGTATCTTTATTGTATACTACTTGAGAACCTTCGTTAATATAACTATCGGGTTTTAAGTAAAGTTCAGTATCGGAAGTTTTAAAATTCCAATCAGTAGTTTCTTTAAAACCTTTTTCAAATTCACTTGCGTCAAAAGCTTCAGCCTGAGCGTTGTAAATATCAGCAGAGCCTTGTGAAACAAAATTAAAACGGTCCCTAGTTACTCTAGTTAAAGAGTTGTAGTCGATTTGAGACCAATCGTTATCAATAAAGCTTACACAATATACACATGTACCGGGGAAAGCGAGTTCTCCATCAGTACCTAAAATCATATCGGCTGTATGCGTAGGACGCTCACGAGTGAAAAATAAATATTTTTTAGGTTCTTCCCAAGTGTTTACGCCGTCGGTTTTTTCAATCATATCGTTATAATCGTAGAAAGGCGTGGGGTCTAAAGAACTCATCCAAGAATAGCCTTCATCAACGATAAATTGACTTGCATAGGGATTGATAACAAGACCCGTGTTGCTATCAATCTCACCAGCGCGTTCTTTATTTTGCCATTGATATTGAAGCGATGCTTGCGCTGCGGGAGAGTTAAACCAAGGATCGTCTACGGTAACTTCGTTCCCTTTACGACCTATATAATCAGAATACGTACCTGCTACGTATTCTTCGTTATAGTTGGTATACTTAGCGTAGTTTTCTTCCAAACCGTAGTTAACGTTATTGATAGTTGCGCCTCTTTCAACACCAGTCCATACTGTATAAGGACCGTATGGGGATGCGGAAACTGCCAAGTCTAAAACCATTTCAAAATCTTCGTTGGATTCTTTTTCAATTTCATCCCAAGGGCTTGCAGATGCAAACATAAAGTATACGCCCGTGCCTACGCCGTCGTCTTCGATACCGTAATCAGATGGTTTAGCATGCTCGTCCCAAGTAATTTCAGGAGCCCAACAATCGCTTGCCTGCCAACCTTGATCATCCCAAATGTATGCACCGGAATAATTTACCCAACTAACCAAGTCAGTACTCATAAAGCAGTTGAAAATACCTGTGCCAGTAGTACCAAAAAGGAAAAATTTACCGTAATTTTCAGTATCTGAAACGTCTGAACAACGGAATACGAAAGGATCTGCACAAGTAAACCAAGTAAGGTTTTTGTAGAATAAATCCTTATCGTAAATAGGCTTAGTTTCCGTCATAGTACCAGCGTCGTAACCGTTGGTAACAAATTGTTTAGAATACTCCTTACCTTCCGTAAATACGTAAACACCCTTTTCACCAGAAGCAGATGCTTTTACAGTAAAGTCCTCATACTTGCCTTGTGAAGTATTGCCGTCATCATGATTAGCGTTATCGTTTGGTACGCACGCTGTAAGCATACATGATAAAAGCATCATCACAGAAAGTAAAAGCGTGATAAGTCTTTTCATAGTTTCCTCCTATTTTTTTACGCAATTAAGCATTAATTTTAATAAATAAAGCGCGTATTAACTTTTATTAATAAAAAAACGACACTTCATACTATATTAAATTTAACATATTATGAGCGTTGCTGTCAATATATACCATTTTATTTGAGCGTTAGCACCAAATTATGACCGATATGATTATTTTTGTGTAAAAACCAGTCATAAATATATAACAATTCAACGTTTATATACTATATTTTAGTTTATTATAGTTATTAAATAGCGTTATAAAATTATTTTTTACTTCTTCTAGACTAACTTCTAACTCGTAATTAAATACACCGTTATAGCCAAGTTTTTCTAAATTAGCGATAAGCTTTAACCAGTCAATTTTGCCCTTACCTGGCATCCAATGTCTTTCATTTTCGTAATCGTGGTCGGAAATATGCGTCGTAACGATACGGTTGCCTATATATAAAACACCGTCCTCGGATTTTTCCTGCAAAAAGTGGTTTACGTCGACACAAACTTTTACGTTTGACATTGATATTTTATCCACAACTTTAACTATCTCTTTAGATGTGTTTAATAAACACGTTCTAGGTAAAATTTCTAGCGCGATAATTTTATCCGTTAATGCGCTAAGTTTTTTAACTGTTGAAACTAAAACCTTTAATTTATCTTCCCTATAGATAGTATCAACCGGCTCGAAACTGCCGTGTAAAACGTAGCAGTATGGCGATAAACGACTTGTACTGTTTATAACGGATAAAACGTTATTAAAATTTTCAGCATTTTTGGTTTGGTTTAATTCAGATAAATCCCAATCCACTCCATACGGAATATGCACCCCGTTGACGGGCATACCAAGGTTTAACACGGCGTCGATAGCCTTATTTAACTGGTTTAACCTATCCTCATCCGTGCCTTTATATAACCAATACTGCGTAGTATCAAAATCTATAGTATCAAAACCTAAATCTTTGGCTTTTTGTAAATTAGTAAAAAAATCATCTGAATAACAAGATAGACTTTTACCAAGCCTTAAAGAGTAATTTTTCATACGACGACCTCGTTTAACTTATTATTTAATTATAACATATTACAGCACATTGTTTCAATAAATATTCGATATTTAAATATTTTAGTTATTTGCCACAGTTTACATAAAATAAACTAGTAGCTATACGATTTTTTATAGCTATTGACTTTGTGACGTATTTCGTGTTAAAATTTTAGTATCAACAAAAGATATGGATATAGATATGGCTAAATTATCATTTTTATCAAAAGGCTTTATAGCATCACAAGATGCACAAAAAATTTATTTTTCAGCACATATAGACGACATAACGCTTTACTTGGAAAATTTAAGTGAAAAAATTATCAAATTTGATAATTGTGTTGTCTATTATAATGACGTTGAAAACGACGTATTTACTGAAGAAGATGAAATTCAACTTTTAAAAATGCATGCATTTATCGTACCAGTTACCAGTAGATTATTATCCGAAAAAAACCGTGCATTAGATAAGGAAATTCCTTTTGCAATAAAACACCATATTCCATTACTTTTTATAATGATGGAAAAAGGCTTAGAAGAACTTTTTAATGCTAAATGTGGAAATTACCATTTAATTTCTGCAGTAGATGATCCATTATACGACACTAAAAGAGATAAATTTTTAGAAAGCGTGCTAACCAACAACACCCTATTACAACAAATACACGATGCATTTAATCCGTTTATATTTATAAGCTATCGCAAAAAAGATAAGGCTTGTATTCAACCTTTAATGAAAATAATACATCAAGACGATGTTCATCGTGACGTTGGAGTTTGGTATGACGAGTTTTTATTACCTGGTGAAGATTTTAATAAATCAATTGAAGACGCTCTTAAAAAAAGTGCATTGTTTGCACTTGCAATTACGCCAAATTTAATTGAAGACGACAATTACGTTTTAACGACAGAGTATCCCCTAGCTTGTGCAGAGAACAAAATCATACTACCAATAGAACTTGTTAAAACTAATTTAGAAGACGTAAAAAACAAGTTTAAAGGCATTACGCAAATTTATAAATCGGACGACCATGAGTATTTTTGCACAGCCATTAAAAACGCACTTCGCGATATCCCAAGACAAGAACGCACCCCTGAACACGACTATCTTATAGGACTTGCATATTTAAAAGGAATAGATACTGAATCCGATAAAGAAAAAGCAATTAACATCCTTACGTCTGCTTCCGATAGAGGTTCACTAGCAGCAAAAAGAACACTTATGAACGTATACTGGTATGGCGATGGGGTGGAATTAGATATTTTTAAAGCTTATGACTTTGGCACTGACCTTATTGACGAGTATCAAAAAAGAATAGATACCAGCCATCGATTAGAAGATTATTTAGCATATGCAAGTATTGTAGAAGATATGGACATGCTTATGTATTTAGGTATTTATTTACAATTTCACGATTGTTACGATGGAAGCCTCCATACTAAACTTTTTACACAAGCATTTAATATTTTTGAAGATGGACTTATCCATCACCCCAAAGACTTACGTGCGCCACTTGCTAAATTATATACTTTACCGTCCATCCATTTTTGGTATTTAGACGAACTTGACTTTACGCAAGAGCAGCTGATTGAAGCCTCAAAAAAATCAGCAACCATATACGAGGATTTAATTTTAGAAAACCCAAAATACAAACAAATGCTTGCCGACGTTTATTATAATCTTTACGAGTTAGTGCATGTTAAAGATCCTGAATATACATACACGATAACAAAACGCGCGCAAGAATTATACGATGAACTGGCAAACGAAAACTACGAGCATTTTAAAAATATAGCAAATAATAGAATTAACCTTATTAAGTCGCTAAATTCTTTAGGTTATAATGACGAAGCTGAAAAATACGCAGAAGAAACTATTTGTTTTTTAGAAAACGTTATTTATACTAAGCTAACATCAAAAATAAATGAAGACATTAAAACGGAGTTGTTGACAAATCACCTACCCTACGTATATTATATGCTTTCGAGTTCGTATCAGGCAAATAATAAAGTTGAAAAGCAACTTGGCATATTAACCACTGGTCTTGATAAATACCTTGCTTTAGAAAAAATTGACCCTAAAAATTATCAATCTAACGTAATAAACTTTTATAACGACCTTGCTGATGCTTATTCTGAAAATAATGATAGTACGCTGGCTGAATATTATTATGAAAAAGCTTTAATTAGCGCCCATAAACTTTACGAAACAGATAAACAAAATGGCAAGGAAAGTTTATTGAACACACTTCAAGGATTAAAAGATCATTATGAATTTTTAGATAATTTTGAAAAAGTTAATAAACTATATGCGGAAATAATAACTCTAATACAAACTGATTTAACCGATACTAGCCAAGGCGAATCGAAAAAATTAAACATTGAGCGTATTTTTTATTTTTATTATAGTAGAGTTAATTATTACGTAACTAAACTAAAAGCATCTAATTTAATAGATCCCACAATGATTGATCAATCACTTACCACCGAAGCGATTAACGCTATAAACGATGGCTTAAAATTTATACACAACCCAACGATAGACTTAAAAGACTACAAAATGCTTAATTATAGGGAGGCTTCTCTTTTTAAAGAAGCATCTTTCGTGTATAAAGTTGTTAAAAATAACGACGTACGGATTGCAGTAGATCTAAGACAATGTGAATTACTTATCAAAGCGTTAGATAACGATGATCTAGATAAACACGATATTAAACTTATTTACGCTGACTTTATAGAAAATCAAATAGATCTTGGAGAGGCTTATTGTAATATCAATGATTACAAAACCGCTGAACCCGTATATAAAGAGGCTTTGGAATTGCTTGAAACTTTGGGTGATGAAATAGAAAAAAGTTTGTATTTAAAACACGACGTATTCAACAAGCTTAAAACACTATACCAAAAACTTGGAAAAAATGAGGAAGCTATTTATTACAATAAAAAAGCATTAGATATTGCCAAACAATTAAAAAATTATCGATCACCTGTGTTAAAGGAAGCCGAGGCTCTTATGAAAGAATTTGGTTCAAGCTTGCTTTTTGATATATAATAATCTTTTTAATGCTTTTGCCAACTGCTTAATGTTTAAATTTTTAATAAAACCACGCTACTTTTTATAGCGTGGTTTTTATTGTGCGTAAAAAAACCGCCGTGCCTACCTAATAGTAGCCATAAAAAATTTAATTCAAAATAAAAGTGTAGCCCACTATACGTCACAAAAGTGAAAATATTACGTCAAGACGTATATTAACATTAGGCAAATGCAGTTGTGGCGTAGCGATAAAAACATATCGCTACGCCACTAATTTTATCGTTTTTATTTACTTTTTGTCGGGATTGCCAGAATAAATGTAAGTATATTCCTTCCAATCGCTATCGCAATACCCTGCTTCTTTTCCTTGATCGGAAACCCTAACTTTTACTTTTATAACGGTAGTGGTAGTTAAGTTGCCCACGTAAACAGAACTCCCTTCCATTTCGCCACCATTGCCAATGATATAAGTATAACCTAAAACGTATTCGCCGTCGTTAGACGAAAAACGTAACCAACTACCTTCCTGCGTAATAACAGGCTTGCTTAATTTAATGGCTGTAGCGTCTTTATACTCCGACCAATTACTTTCTTTCCAGCAAGAATCGGGGTATTCCGGAACGAGTCTAACCCTTGCTTTACCACCGGGATATGGGAATTCAAAACGTCGAGCATCTTTTTCATAATCCCAATCGATATATATATCGGTAATTTCGTTATTATTAGCATCGTATGCTTCAATTTCGATTCTATAATCCCTAGCAATTTCAGCTACTTTAATATAGCCGTATAAACCCTCAAAGTCTAAAGTAGGGACTTCATATTCTTTAATTACGGCTACTTCGCGAATTTCAATACACTCATCGCCTTCATCTTCTTCGTAAATAACACCGTACTTACGGGTATGGATCAAGAAAGAATACATCCCTGCTGGTGTCTCTGACAAATCGAGAGTTATAGTTTTTTCCTGATAATTAGTCAAATACTTTTTATAAAGCGCATCGCTATCTAAATTGCCGTTTCTAACGCCGTTTAGATATTCTTCAATCCAAGCGGACTCATCAACGGAAGGCGCATCAACTACCGTTTCGTCTGAAAATACCGTTTTACCATTAATTTCTATCTTATAAACATATCGTTTATCTTTAGAAGTTTCTCTATCGTCATCATTTTCAATTCTAACGTCGTTGGGGTTTACTAAAGTAAAACTAAAATCTTCGCCGTCTAATAAATAATCTTTAACGCCAAGACCTTCGTACCAAGCTAAATCTTCTAAAAATACCGTTTCAAATCTAACGTCTGCGGTGTCGGTCATTTCCTTTAAACCTTTACCGTCGTTTTTATCTAAATAATATAAAAATTCTACGTCATACAAACCGTTATTGAACGAATTTACGTCGTTTACGTAAACGTAATAATAACCGTTTATATAATAGATATTTTCAGTATCAACACCATCGTAGGAAAACTCGTAACAATATTTACCCTTGGCTTGTTCAGCCTGCCAAAAAGCCTTATCGCTATTACCTTCGTATCTATCTTGCCAAAGTGTGTTAGCATGGTTAAGTCTTTGTAACTTATTATGAACTTCATTCATTTCTTCAGCAAATTCAGGCTTGCCATAAAGTTCGTAAAGTCTATCAGTCAGTTTTTGAATAAGCTCGGTATCGTCTATTAAAAGCAAAACTTCTTCCGCAATATAACTTGCGCTTTCGTCATCGAAAAATCTTACTTTAAAGTTGTCAACGCCCGCGTAATTATCGTTGTAACTACTAAAATTAAAGTAGAAAACAGCATCGTTTACAAATGCGTAAAAGCCGTCTTCATCAACGTAAGTATCGCTAAGTTCAGGGATATAGACGAATTTTTCAACCGATTTTCCTTCCGGATACGAAGTGTCTTTATAATAAACCTTAACGGTATAGTCTTTTCCGTTTAAGATGTTTTCGGTTACGACGGCGTCACCACTAAAGTTTTCGTCGGTATAAACGATTTGTTCTTCGCTATCTAAAATTTCTAACTTGATATATTCGGCGGTATTACTAAATAGGGTTGCCGAAACGTTTATTGCCCCCACGTAACCCGTGCCTTTATCGTTTAATTCAAATACGGCGTCTGCTTTATTTATCGATATCGCTTCTGAAGTAAAAATCCAATCGTAATAAATATTGCAAACGTTGACACCACGGCCATCGTGTATGTCACCAAAAACGTAAACTATTACGGAATATTGCGAATTTTCAACCAAACCCGTAACTGAAATATCTACGTTGCCGTCGGTTATTTGTTGATTTAATATGATTTCGTAATTAGTTGTATTATCGTAAATTGCTACTCCTACCCAACCACCTGACGCATTAACAAATGCTTCCGCATTACTTATATTAAACGATGCAGAATATTCACTAGTCGTTTGTAAAGTACAGTTATAATTAGAAACGACTGGTCTTTGTGCGCCGTACGGCAATCCAATAGTTACCGTGTCGTTTTCGTTCATAAATTCGTCCGTACCGTCAGCATTTATGTAAGTACCAGAAATATATTCTATTTCAGAAACGACGTATTCTTTTTCGGTATGAGCGTCGTTAGGAATAGTTACACCAACGTATACGCAGTTATAGTGAAAACCACTATCATAAATAAAGAACGATGAAAGCCCACCACTAACTTGATATTTAGTTCCGTTTAATTTTAAGGATAAAATAGTGTGTTGGCTGGGATTGTTTAACCAAATTTCGATATAAACCGTATTGCCCGCTTCACTATAAATATCATAATCGGATGCTATGGGATAATAGTCGTTAAAACGATTATTTTCATCTTCAAAAAGTTCTTTTAACGCCGTATTAAAATCACGATATTCTCTAGCTGATAATCTACTTACGCTAAACGCTGAACGACTAAATGCAAATTCTTCAGGCAAACCGTTTGAAGAAGAAGGCTCGCTATTCGATGCAAAAATCCCTAAATATTCAGGTTCAATCGAAGTGCCTGGCGGGGTTGGATTATCGGGTGTAGCACCGGGATCATCCGGCGTTGACGACGAACCGCCCAAAGTATAGGTAACGCTATTACTCCAATCACTTGTTGAATAGTTAGTTCCGTCGCCCACGGCACGCACTTTAATCGTATCGCCGTTTGACAACGTTTTGCTTGTTATTGAAATTTCAACGTAAGATAAAACACCGTTTAAGCTAATTTCAAACTTATCTGCGTTTTCATCTTGTCCCCAACTTGCAACTGAGCCGTTTAATGCAACGACGGGTGTTGAAAGCTTTTGCGGACCGGTTGAAGTTCCGTCACAAGCGGTTATTCCTAAAAGCGTAGTTCCCACAAAAACAAGCAATAAAAATGCTAATAAGAATTTCTTTTTCATGTACTTCCCTCCTTTTATATTAAAAAAATAAAAATGCGTCAACCGGAGTCGACGCATTGAAAAATGCAAAACTCCAAGTTGTCGCCAAACGAACTTTATCGCAAGTATAAGCATAGCCATACCATCGAACGGGAGTTGCACTTTTACCAGATGAAATTCTGTTCGAATAGTATGACAAAATAGAGCATAATTATCCCATAAAAAAACCATGCTTATTTGCGACAATATTAAGTTCGTTTGGCATAATTATTATAACACAAATAAAAAATTCTATCAAGCAGTTTTGCAAGGATAAAATAAAACTCGACTTTTGCAAGTCGAGTTTTACAAATAATTAATTTAAATCCCTATGGGAAAACCGTAAAAGCATAACGGTTAATTTATTAAACTAGTTTAGCGTTATGCTAAGGGTTTAATGGTGATATTGGTTAATGACCAAGATTCGTTTGCAGTTAAAGGAGTATCGTAGTTAAAGAAGAAACCTGCTGCAGCAAACTCACCAATCGTTTGGTTTTCACACTTAGACCATTGTGTCCAAGTTGCAATTGTGTTGTTTGTATCGCTATCCTTTAAGATTAAGGTTACTACGCCAGAAATAATTTCTACACGTATCACGTAGTTTTTAGAAAGCGTACCAGCGCCAGATTGGAGCGTAACAAGGCTATCAGGTGTGTTGTTATTCTTCCAAAGAATACTACCATTCCATACACAGAATTGCGCTTCTACAGTCTTGTTGTCTGCAGTATATAATCTAAACGTCGGGAAGAACTTTGAAGACGCTGTGGTCGTAAAGTTTGCCTTAAAGGACATTTCAAAACCTTTGGTGTAATCAAAATCAACTGCAATACCAGAATAAGTTCTATTAGTTACGGTAGTAATACTATAACCGTCTTCAGGAGACCAAGCCATATCAAGGCCACCACCCTCGTAAGTGTTTTGAGTATTATTACCACCGAAGATTGCTTTTGCTAAAACAAGTTCAGCAATTTGACCTTCTAAAATAGAAACGGTTGTAGAAAGGTAACCTGCAGATGCAAAGGTATATTCACCATCAGGAATATTAATTGTAATCTTACCATCTACAACGGTTGCAACACCACTTACAGGACCGATGTAGTTAACGGAAGTACCGTCTTCTAACGCGGTGAGCGTATCGTACGGAACACCTTGTTTAACTGGAATATTTAACACGTTGATAGAAGATTGTCTTACGTCTAAAGCGATATCGTACTTAGTTGCAGATAAATCGTTAGCAATGAAAGATGCCTTAATAACGTTACCAGTAGTTACGTAATCAATTGCCGTACCGTTTACGGTAATGCCGTATAACATATACGGGTCATCGCCATCGTCAACCTCGTCAAGTGTAACTTGGATATTTACCATGTTACCATAACCAACGTTTTGCTTATCAACGTTTACGGTTGCGTTGTCAACGTCAGCAACGTTAACGGGAACTTCGTTAATAGTAGAAAGTTTAATATTACTAAACGACCATTCTTCAGGCGTATCTTCAGGATTATAGTCGTTACAATATTGGAAACCTACTTTAGCTAAATCAGTAAAGCCTAAAGATCTTAACATATCGGTTTCAACGTAATCACTACCGTTTTTGATAAGTAATGAAATGTTTGAACTTGTAACAATAAATCTAGCGTCAACATTGACTGCGCCTGCACCGCTATGAATGCGCTTCCACGTAGTGCCAGCACCTGCTGATTTATAGTCGATATTAGTACCCCATACGCTAAATTGCGGCCAGAATCTGCTACCGTTTGCACCGTAAAGTGCTAATGCCGGGAAGAACTTAGAATTACCACTAATGCTAGTTTCAAACGTGAAATCAAGCACGAAACCATTTGCAAGTTTATCAGAAGTGAAATCTAAATCAAAATAAAGCACTTGTAAAGCACTATTATCATCTACTGAAGAAGTAACGTCGTAGGTGCCATCGTTGTTTTCGGTAATCGTCCAAGAAGCATTATCAACAAAAAGCTTCTTTTCGAGAATAATTTCGGTTACAGATGCAACGCCGTCAGCAACGGTAAGGGTTACAGGTTTATAACCAACTATACTAATAGCATAAGTGCCGTCAGCAAGTTTAACTGATACTTTGCCTTCATCGTCTGCAATACCTACAGCAGAATATTCACCAGCAATGTTAACGTAACCAGTGTAAGCAGATGCTTCACCCGTAAAGATATCAGCAAGTTTTACAGTTAAAGCAACTTCGTTCTTTTCAACAGTACTTTCCTTAAAGGAAACTTCGATATTGAGTTTAGGCGTAGAGAACGCAGGTACTTCGTATAAAACAGAAGTAACTTCTACCCCGTTAACAGTTAAAGTATCGAGTTCGTAACCATCGTCGGGAGTTACTAATACGTTTGCACCGTCGAAAATACTACCATTTACCGCAACGCTACCACCTACAATGGCTTCACCACCGTTGATAACGTAAGGTATGGTAGCCATACTATCACCATAGTATACCGAGTAATCCGTAGTTTTAATATCGATATTAGTTTGTAAACCAAAGGTGTAAGTTGCGCCAGCTACAATGCCGTTGCCACTAGCATTGTATGGAGAGTGACTAGATGCTAACTTCATAACGCCGTTGTCTTCAACGTAGCCGTATAATAAATTACCAACGGATAATAAACCGATACGTAAGCCTTTAGTAGGATCGTTATAGTTTAATAATTGTTCTTCAGTTAATTCAGGGCCTTGCCAGTTACCTTGTTGCCAACGTACTCTGTAAACGTTATCTTTAACGTGCATTGCCCATTGTAAAGTTTTAGAACCAGCAGCGATAGAAAGACCGCCAAGACCTAAGTCATTGGTTTCAACATAATCTTTCATATCAAGATCGCCTGCATATACCGTATAAATTGGGTTATACATTACGACTTCTTGATAGATAGCACCAGTAGCTTCAGCATTATAATAAATATAATTTGAAGAGTTTGCTTTACCAATACCAAGTTTGGTAACGTCTTTACCGTCTTCGGAAATGATAACGGACTTATTGATAGATAAAACTTTCCAATTGCCTTCGTAAACGGATTCGTCATAGAAGCCTTTATTAGTGTATTTATACCAACCTTGAACGTTCATCCAACCGTAATCGGTTCTAGTATGTTCACCAATAGAGTACCAAGCGTTTCTAGGACCTATTTCAGAAGTACAGTTGATAATTGCAGCGTCAACACAAACGTATTCAGGCGCTTTAAAATAACCAAGGTGTGTCCAAGGAATCATAAATTCCATCATATAACCGTTATTTGAAGGATCGTTTAATTCACCATCAATAACAACGTCAAAATCCATATAAGCTGCGCAGGATGAATAACCATACGAAACTTTAGGATCGTTAGAATTTTTGTGATAACCGATGTTACGTTTAGATGCGTATACGCCACCTGTTTGGAAGTCAATTTCCCAAGCGTTACCCTCGCCTCTAGCTGCATCGCCGGGAGCAAGATAAAGTTCTACACCAGAGTTATCGTAAGAATTACGACCGCTGTTATAGTACGCAGGTGCGCCTAAAACAGACCAGTACATAATTAAACCTTCTTCTGCAAAGTATGCAGATGCTTCGATTTCGTGTTCGATACCACCGATAGATAATACTTTATAGAACTTTTCTTGTGAAGCCCATTCTGCAGAAGTAACGTTACCGTCTACCGTGATTTTATCATCATAAGTTATATAAGTTTCGTCTTGAGAATCGTTAACGTATTCGTCAAGTACGATAGGATCGGCTTTAATGGTTTGGTTGCCACCGACGCCGCCACCGTTATTTGTTTTACAAGCAATAACCGTAA
This sequence comes from Clostridia bacterium, assembly GCA_017624285.1. Lineage (GTDB taxonomy): Bacteria > Bacillota > Clostridia > Christensenellales > Borkfalkiaceae > UBA11475. The sequence goes on along the minus strand of JAGANI010000055.1, from coordinate 15,848 downwards.
AAGAAGTTACTACCATCAATAAACATAAAACTAATAATTTTAATTTAAACTTTAAGTTCATAATAGTACCTCCTTAATTAGTTATTGGGAACGCCGAGAACGTAGATTTCAGGAATATTTACTTTACCCGAATAACCTAACTCAACGTCGTTGAAGTTTTCGATAGTAATACGGATTTCTTTAACTGAAAGTTCAGCAAAGATAGCCGTAGCGCTTGAACCAGGTCTTACAGCCAATTCGTTTTCAAAGAAACCAGCATCGTTGTGGAAGCCTAAGTCTTTGATAAATACAACGCCTTCGATACCGTCTTTTTTAGCGTCCATTTCGATACGAGAAACGTTTGTAAAGATACTGTTGATATCCTTACTGTTGTAAACCATAATAGCTTTTACAGTTCTGTAAGTATCGAACTTTAACGTAATAACAGCCTTATCGTCTGAGAAGGAATATTCTTCACAATAATTTTGAATACTTGAATTATGCACAGGGATAACGTTATCGGTTAATTTTTCTACGCCGTTATCGTTTTGAGCGGTAGAAGTAACGGTTGCTTCATCAGAGATAATATCGTACTTGGTTTGACCAGTGCCGTAGAATTTAGGCTGAATCATCGTAGTAGGACCGTTTACGTGCATAATTTGTAAACCTTGCTTGTTTTTAACCCATTGGATTCTATCAACGCAATAACCACGAGTGTACATAGAAACTTTTAAGTCTAAGTGTTTGTGATAGATCATTAAAAGTTCATCACCACAAGTATAAATGGTATGGTGACCAGGACCAGTAACGCTATCGATAGAAGCACCGTTGTTAGTAGAAAGCGTTAAGCCACCTTCTGCAAGGGTTAACTTTCTATACGGGCCCATAATATCGTAAGCAATTAAGGTTACTACTGAGTAAGTGTTATCAGTATAAGATGCGATAGAAATGGTTAAGTAGTATAAACCAGTTTCTTCATTATAATAAAGTTGAGCACCTTCGTTAATAGAGTTTGAAGCTTTAATATGGGTTTCAACGTCGTTGTAACCGTATTCGTAATGACCGTCGGGGTTTAAAATTTCGCCAGTAGCGGAAACTTCTTGCCAACCCTTTGGATATAAATTAGCGTCGAATTCAGAAGCCCTTTCAACGTAAGCATCTGCCGCTGCTTGAGAAATCCAAGTAAAACGTGTACTGGTAATTCTTCTTAAAGTGCTGTAATCCGGATGCGCCCAGTCGTTATTAACAAACTCAATAGCGTATACGCAAGTACCAGCAAAAATAGGTCTAGATAAATCGTCATAAGCGTTTACAGCGTGTTCTCTAGTGAAGAATAAATATTTTTTAGGTTCTTCCCAAGTATTTACACCGTCGGTCTTTTCAACCATATCGTTGTAGTCGTAATATGGATGCGGGTCGATACAGCTGAACCAGTTAGCGCCTTCGTTAGTCATCATATAAGCAGCAGCTTCGTTAACGATTTTACCATCAGGGCCAACCTCACCTGCTAAAGCTCTGTTTTCCCATTGATATGATAAAGATGCCATACAAGCAGCGCCGTTCCACCAGCTGTCGTCGATGGTAACTTGGTCGCCACTACGGCCAGTCCAACCGGTATACGTGCCGGAAGCAAAATCCTCAGCATAATTGGTCATGCTTGCATAACCTGCTTCAGTACCGTAATCTACACCGTTGATAACAGTACCCTGTTCAACACCTTGCCATTGATAGAAAGGACCGTAGGGACTAACTGAAACTGCTAAGTCAAGCAAACGGTTTTTCCCGTTAACGTAATTACGCCAGTTATCAGAAGAACAGAAGATAAAATATACGCCTTCGCCCATATTATCGTCTTCTAAACCGTAATCTTCAGGGTTAGCATTGCGATCCCAAGCAACTTCGGGAGCCCAACACGTACTGGAGTGCCAACCGTCTGGATTCCACACGTACGCGCCTGCTTTGGGTTGCCAACTTACTAAATCTTTAGAAAAATAGCAGTTGAAAATACCCATACCCGTAGTACCGTAGTTAAAATACGTACCGTAGTTTTCCGTATCGGTTACGTCTTCACAACGGAAGGTAAAGGGGTCAGCAGTTGAAATAACAATATCGTTTCTATAAAAAACGTTTTTGTTGTATAATGGATTATCTTCGTTTTTGGTATCGAAGTTCCAACCACCTTCCTCGTACTCTTTACTGTAGTGAACGCCTTCTACCATTTCAACAGGGTCAGCGGGAAGCACAGTTACACCAGCGTATTCATCCGCAGCGGAGTTTGCTTTAAAACCACCGTTTGCGCCAGCGTCGTCTGGTTTACAGCCCGAAGCCACTACTGAAAAAAGCATCAACGTTGCAAGTAAAATAGTCAATAACTTTTTCATAAATTCCTCCAAAATATATTTTTAACGTTAAATTAAATTTAACGTAAAGTTACAGATTAAATTATAGCATAATAAAAAATATAATTCAATAGTTTCTAAATAATTTATTTAATATTATATCATTTTATACTTAAAGTATAAACCCTTTATTTGTTTAAAACAACCCACAAAATACTATATTAGGTGGACAATTCTTAGATATATTAAAAAATTTTATCACTAAAGCATAGGTTTTTTAATCAATTTGCATTTTATAGTGTAAAGTATCGGGGGTGCTTTCCTAATGGGCGTAAGTTTACAAAAAACATTACATTATACGTTTACAAATTAAATATATCATGCCGTGAGCGTTATTGTCAATATGCACCATTTTATCTGAGCGTTTGCGTCAAATTATGACTGTCCTATGTATTTATATATGAAAAACGAAAACAAAAATTTGATTGAACAAAAATAGTACAAACTAACGTTGTAAATATTCGATAAAATTTAAATACAATATAACGTATGCTACTATTTTAAAATTTACGTTAAAATTTTTTTGAAATATTTTTACAAGTACAAAGTGTTTTATTAACTAATTTTTTTTAATTATCATTTGCTAAAATTTTAAAAAGAATTACCCCGTCCGATAACGAACGGGGTAATTTTACGTTTATTTAATTAGTCTAAAACTTAAACTTTTATTAAGCTAAGGGGCTAATATCGATATTGCTAAACATCCAAGTGGTGTCGCCTTGAGTACCGTTCATAAAGCCAATACCAATTTCGGTAATGGAGGTTAAGTACTTCCAGTTGCTGTTTGCCTTATCGGAGGTGTTAGCATAGTTAGTGGTTGCAATAGTATTACCGTCTTTTTCAAGAACGACATCTACTTTACCGCCGTTTAACTTAACGTATATTGTATAAGTTTCACTAAAATCACCACTCATACCCATACCAACGGATTGGTTATTGAATTTACCTTGTTTAACGGAGAATGCACCGTTCCAGATACAGAATTGCATTTCCGTACGGGTTAGAACGCCGTCACCGTCTAAACCAGATACCATAATAGCGGGATATAATTGTGCCGTACCGGTAGAACCTTTTACGGTAAAGGTTAAGGTGATTTTAGCGCCGTTTGCATAGCTAAATACGTTATTAAAGCTTTGATATTGATTACCGTTTGCGCTATTAGTGATATAGTAGCCTAACTCGTTAGAGTAACCTGTTACAAGACGATCAGCTTTAGGGGAAGAATCACCACCAGCCATAGTATCCTCTAAGTTGATTAACGGTAACGGTAAAATAATTTCCGCAATACCAGCATCGGTAACGATAAGTGTTGAAGCCATAGCACCGTCCATAGTTACGACGTAACTACCTTCGGTAAGTTCAACTGCAACTTTACCATCGGTAACGGTTGCTTCTACAGTGGTTAAACCGTCAAATTTAACGACGGTACCATCAGCAACAACTGAAGTTGTAGCACCGGTTACTGCGTAACCTGTTTTAACAGTTGCATTTATAGAGACTAAAGAAGCTTGCTTAGTTTCAACAACAACGTTAACGGAACTTGCTTCACGATCCTTTAAAACGTATGATGCAACGATCTTGTTACCCTCTACAGTGAAATCAACTTCTACCCCGTTAACCTTAATAGATTTAACGGTGATAATTTGATCGTTGGAAGATTGTTTTGGAACAACTGTAATTGCTAATTTTTGACCTACTGAAATCTTATCGCTACTTAAAGTAACGTCAGCGTTATCGCAAGGTTCAGCGGTTGCATCGATAGGAGCAAGGTTGTTAATGCTAATATTGCTAAACGACCATTCTTCAGGAGTGCCTGCGCCGTTGTAGTCGTTACAGTAACTAAATCTAACGTCAACGATTTTGCTGCCTAATTCAATAAATTCTCTAATCGGGAATAAAGTAGTACCAGCCCTCTTATATAATGATACTGTAGAGCCACTAAATACCATACTTAAATCAACGGAGAAATTGCCTGCACCAGATACGAAAGCTGAAGAAGTAGAACCATCGTTAAAGTATTTTAATAATGCGTTAGTACCCCAACAGCACATTTGCATAGATGCTTTAGTGCCGTCTTCTAAATAAACTTCAAACGTCGGGAAGTACTTAGAATTAGAACTTAAACTACCTGTAAAGGTATAATTGAACGCGAAACCGTATTTATCTTTACCAGCAAAATCAAGATCGGTAAAGGTTAAAGTGTTTTCACCATATTTATCGTGTATTGTAGAAGAAATTACGTAGCCGTTAGCATCGTAACCGACGTTCCAGGTAGAGTTGCTTAAATCGAAGATAGATTCAACAAAGACTAATTCGCTAATAGAAGCAACGCCGTCTGCTACCGTGATAGTTACGGGGAAGCAATTAGGAATACTTACGGAATAATTACCATCTGCAAGTAATACGGTAACCGAACCATCTTCAACCTTACCCATAGCGCCGTAGTCCCCACTAAAGGTGATCCTAGCGTCTTTGGCAGTTTCAGCAGTAGCGCCTAAAGCACCAGCCTTAACTGCTAAGGTTACGGAAGATTTTTCTACAGTAGAATCTTCAAATTCAACTTCGATATTGAGTTTAGGTGTAGAGAAAGCAGGTACGTCGTAGAATACAGAGTTAATTTTTTCGCCGTTAATAGTTAAAGATTTAACTTCTTTACCAGCGTCGGGATATACTTCAACAGTAGCACCACCACCGATAGTACCGTTAACAACAACGCTACCACCTTCTAATGCTTCGCCACCGTTGATAAGGTACGGGATTGTAGCCATGTCGTCGCCACTATAGATTTGGTAATCTTTAAAGATACAACCAACCAAAGTGGAAAGACCAACTAATTTTTGAGAATCAGCTTTAAAATTAGCATCACGGCCAGTCATATTATATTCGCTAAACTTAGTCATTACGCCGTCAGCGTTTTCGATATAAGCGTAAATCATCGTGCCGATATTAAGCATACCGATACGGATACCTTGATTTATATCGCTAAATTTAGCAAGTTCGTCAGCAGAGAAAGTATAACCTGCCCAGCTTGCACCTTGGAAACGTACACGCCACTTTTTATCTTCGCCCAGTTTGTTTTCAATATGACCTGCAAATTGTAAGTCGTTGCTAGAGCCTAAACGTCTTACTGAAAGGCCACCAAGACCTGCATCAATAGTACCGTCTGCATAAACTTGGTTTTCTTGAGTGATAAATTCGGGAACGTAAAGACTAGGTCTAAAGATAGTAACTTCTTGATAGAAGTCGCCAGTAACGGTTTCGACAAGGTCAGCGTAAGCCATACCGGTATTCCAACCCTTATCGATTGAAACTTCTTTACCATTGTCAACTACGTTGATACCTTTGGTAAACTTATTTACTTTAAATATACCTTCGTAAATGGTATCGTCTTCCCAACCTGCGTTAGAGAACTTATACCAGCTTTGAGGGCCAGTCCAAGCATAACCGACACGATGTTCACGTGCTAAAGAGTACCAAGCGTTTCTAGGACCTACTGCAGAGGTACGGTTGATGATAGCGCCGTCGATACAAACGTAATCGGGTCTATTATTGTTAGTAGCGCCGAGTAAGAACCATGGAACCATTACTTCAATCATAAAGCCGTTGTTAGATGGGTCGTTAATTTCGCCATCAACTTGTGCTTGAAAATCTAACTCGATACTATAATTTTTATATCCTTCACTCGTGCCACCGCCAGTTTTAAGATATTTACTTGAACCGTAAAGACCTTGTGCTGAAAGAGGTATTTCGTAAGAATTGTTTAACGCAACGGTAGCGTCACCGCTTGCAATATACATTTCTACACCAGAGTTATCGTGTAAAGATTGACCTGCGTTATAATAACATGCAGCACCTAAAACCTTCCAATAAATTACTACGCCTGCATCGGTAAAGATTGAAGACGCTTCGATTTCGTGTCTGATACCACCGATTTCAGGGCTAATTGTGAACTTTTTCTGTCCAGCCCATTCATCATCGTTAACAATACCATCTACGGTAATATTGCCATATTTATTATACTTAGGGGCTTGAGATTCATCCTCGTATTCGTTAACGCCTAACGAAGGACCAGGAACAACCGTAGGGTCGTCCACGATGGTTTTACAGCCAACGAAAGCAAAGGAAGAAAGCGCTAATAATAAACAAAGAACTAAAACTTTAATTTTACTTGTAAATTTCATATTCTATTCCTCCTTATGCGTTAGGTAAGCCAATAAGATAAATTTCAGGAATTTCTACGTAACCGAAATATCCCTCAACTTTATTAGCGTTAGTAACGTAAATACGAACTTCTTTAACTAACATTTCTTCAAACACAGCGTTTGCTGCGGAAGCAGCTCTGATAGACATGCCCGTTTCAAAATACGAGTGTGCCCAATCCATTTGAAGGTCTTTAATGAATACTACGCCTTCTTTATCGTTAATTTTAGCGTCGAATTCAATACGATCGATCTGCATGAAAGACGCTTCTTCATACTTACTGTTGTAAATTTGAAGACCTACTAAAGTTCTATAATCTTCAAACGTCATAGTAATTACGATATTATCATCCTCAAACTTAAACGGTTTAATGTGAGGAACGACATCTTCACTATGGATTTGAATAACGTTATCGTTAAGTAAACTTGCATCATTACAAGTTGTTGCGTTTGTTGTAACGGTTGCTTCGTCAGAAATAATATCGTACTTGGTTTGACCTGTACCGTAAAGTCTGGGTTGAAGCGATGTTGTAGGACCATTAACGTGCATTACGGTTAAACCGTCGCTGTTTTTAACCCATTGTACCCTATCTACACAGTAACCACGGTTACTACCAGATACTTTTAAATCAAGGTGACGATGGTAGAAAATTAAAAGCTCGTCGCCACATTGATAGAAGGTATGGTGACCAGGACCAGTAACGTTATCCATAGCCTTACCGTTATCGGTAGAAATTACTAAACCACCCTCTTTTAACTCTAACTTTCTGTACGGACCCATAGCGTTATATGAAACTGCCATTTGCACGGTATAGGTATTGTTGGTATAACTACCGATAGAAAGTGCTAAGTAATATAAACCAGTTTCAGGATTATACCACATTTGCGAACCTTCGTTGATACCACCCGAACCACCTGTAATGTGAATTTCTACGTCGTTCTTTTTAAGGGTATATCTACCGTTAGCGTTATAAACGGTTTCATCTTGATCGGGTGCGATTTCTTGATGACCTTGGCTAAAATTGCTAGCGTCAAACGCTTTAGCGTCAGCAACGTAGTCGTCAGCAGCAACTTGCGACGTGAAGTTATAGTTGGTTCTTGTAATTCTGGTTAAGGAGCTATAATCAACCTGAGCCCAGTCGTTATTTACCATTTCACAAGCATATACGCAAGTACCACGGAAGGCCTCTTCCCCATCAATACCAGATAGACCTGTAAGGATTGTTTGGTCTCTTGTGAAGAATAAATATTTTTTAGGTTCTTCCCAAGTATTTACGCCGTCGGTTTTTTCAACCATTTCGTTATAATCAAGGAACGGAGTCGGGTCGATACAAGTATACCAAGATGAACCCTCGTCAATAACCATATATTTAGCAGCGGGGTTAACGATTTTACCATCAGGACCGATTTCGCCTGCTAAATCTCTATTTTCCCATTGATAAGACATTGATGCCATAGCTGCGGGAGCATTCCACCAAGGATCGTCGTTAGAAACAACGTCGCCTTTACGGCCAACGTAACCAGTATGCGTACCGTTTTTATAATCATCTGCATATGCGGTTAAAGTTGCAAAATTGGCTTCTTCACCATAATTAACACCGTTAATAGTTGCGCCAAGTTCAGGACCGTTATATGTATAATAAGGGCCAAAAGGATTTGCCGAAACACCAAGATCAAGAACCATATCGTTTCTATTTTTGATTTCTATTGATTTATGAGGTGAAGCAGAACAGAAGATAAAGTAAACGCCTTTACCTACGCCGTCGTCCTCAATACCATAATCTTCAGGGTTAGCATGTGGATCCCATATAACCTCAGGCGCCCAACAGTTAGATTGTTGCCAACCGTCGGTTGCCCAACAATATGCACCGTTTTTAGGTGTCCAGCTTACTAAATCTTTAGAAGCAAAGCAGTTAAACACGCCTACGCCCGTAGTGCCCCACAAGAAGTAAGTGCCGTAGTTTTCAACGTCGTCAACGTCTTCGCATCTAAACACGAAGGGATCTGCACACGTGAAATATACGTCGTTACGGTAGAATATATCTGAGTTAAACGCTCTGTTAGAAGCATCTTCAGAATCGAATTCTTGACTGTAGTGAACGCCTTCAACCATTTCAAATGGAGTAGGATCGCCAACGACAGTACCACCGTCTTCATGCGTAACACAACCTGTTGCAAACACAGTAAAAAGCATAAGCGATGCAATTAGAAGTGTTAAAATCTTTTTCATAAATTCCTCCTATATATTACTGCAAAAAAAGCAGTTAATTTTTGAAACTTAATTTTACTATTATCTAAAAATAGTATAGATAGACACCGTACTATAAAAGTGTAAATTTAATATTAATTTAACGACATCGTATAATATAATATTATAATAGAAAATTATATTAAATAGAATTGTAAAATGTTTCGTAAAAATATTAAAATGTTGCTATAATAAAAAATAAGTTACAACAACTTACACTTTTACGACTTAATTTAAAGATAACTATATATATTATAATATATATAAAACAAAAAATCAATACAAAAATAAAAATTTTTACGTAATCTTAGCATTTTACAGCTATAATTAAAACCTTATTACTTTTGACGTAATAAAAGCATTTAACTTTTAAGTGATTTTATCACACAAATATTGCTTATTTTACCAAAACGGTGGTATACGTATATCACCTTTTTTAATTTAAATATAATTTTTGCACATAAAAACATAGTATTTTGATGGGTTATATTTAAATAAAAAATTTAAAAATTAAAAGCGTTATAACCTAGATACGTTTACTAGATTAATAACGCCTGTAATATATATTTTTTTTAAGTTATATAACAAAAATATATAACTAATTAAAATAATTTAAAAAATTAAATCAAAAAAAAGAGAACCTAAAAAGGTTCTCTTTAATATTTATTTTAGCCTTTAACTGCACCACTGGTAATACCACTGATAATGAACTTTTGACCAAAAAGGTAAACGATACAAATCGGGATGATAGAACCTAAAACCTTAGCGGCTTCGAAAGATGCGCTACCAAAAGACGTAATTAAGTCGTTTTGAATAACCATCTGAATCGGGTGTAAATGCATGTGTTGCGGGATGTAAAGCAACGGACCCATATAGGAGTTGTAACAACCTACAAAGGCAAGAATAAACTGTGTAATAAACGCCGGCATAGCGAGCGGAAGTATAATCTTAAAGAATATACTAATTTCATCAAGACCATCGATACGTGCAGCTTCAATAATTTCCGTCGGGATACTTTCAAAGAACTGCTTCATAAAGAAGATAGTTGCCGCGCCACCAAAGAGACCGGGGATAATTAACGGTAATACTGTACCTACCCAACCTAACGCATCGTAGTAAAGATACGTCGGAATAGAAAGACAAGCACCAGGAATCATCATTAACGAAATTTGGAAAGCAAACAAGCCGTTTTTGCCCTTAAATTGTAATTTACAATAAGCATAACCAGCTAAACCAGAAGCAACTAACGAAACGATAGTTCTAGGAATACCTTGCCAGAACATGTTCCAATAACCAACAACAAGCATTGAAGCACCGTTCCAAATAGATTCTTCGTTTTCTAACAAGTTAGTACCTGTTAAAAGTTCTAAAATCGTGGTAATATTTACTTCTGAAGGTAAAGCAATAAAGTGCTCGGAAGCTTGCATTTCGCTTGCGCCAGTAATAGTATTTGCAATAATAACGTAGAAAGGAATCATCATAAATAACATAAAGAAGATGAGTCCAACGTATACGGCAATAGTAACGCCCGTACTGCGATTTAACTTTTTACTCATACTCACTTGCCACCCATGCCTTTGCTAATTTTTCGTTAAGAAGTGTAGACGCTGCAAATACGATACAGAACATTACCCAACTCATTGCAGAAGCATAACCCATACGGTTACCAGGTCTACCACCAGGAACACCTAAGTTATAGATGTAAAGTAATGGAACTAGACCCGCATCGTCAGGACCAAAGCCACCTGTCCATCCACCGCCTAAGCCTGTGAATACTTGGAACATTTCGAACTGTTGTAAGCCGTTAATAACACCAAGCATTGCAAGGAAGTGAATTGTAGGACTTATCGTCGGGAACGTAATAGAAGTAAACTGTTTTAACCTACCTGCACCGTCAATACGTGCAGCTTCGTATAAACTACTGTCAACCGAGCTAAATGCTGCGTTAAACATCAAAATACCATAACCGGGAGCGTGCCATGCCTGGATAAATATGAAGATTATCATATAAATCTCACTAGTATCCATCCATTCAATCTTTTCACCGGTATAGCCTGCGAGAGCTATAAATTCGTTAATAATACCGTTTTGAGTTGCAAACATACGCTTCCAAATCATAGAAATAGCAACTGAAGACGTTATGTATGGGATAAAATAAAGTACTGAGAAGATATTCCACCCCTTAACTTTGGTACCTAAAAGTAAAGAGATAGCCAAAGCAATAGAAAGTGAAACAAACTGACCGAGTGTAGCGTAGAACGCTGTACCAACGGAGTGCCAGAATTTACCGTCTCTTAATACTTCGAAGAAGTTTCTTAACCCAACGAAAGTCGCTGATTCAATTTCTTGGAACGTAGATACGTCCGTGAAGGACAAGAATATCGAAACACAAATCGGAACTAAACTGAACAATACAAAACCGATAAGTGGGAAAACCGCAAAGGTTAAACCTACCCAACCGACTTTGCCTTTCTTTTTAGGTATTACAGTTCCGTCTTTTAGAACGAAAGAATCTTGCATTAGTAATTACCTACCTGTAATTTGATTATATAAGTCGTTACCGCCCGAAAAAAGCGGTAACGAACATATACATTATTTAAATATAAGCCAACCGATTAAATCGGCAAACACAAATTAGTTATTATTTGTGGGTATTGTGGCTTACGATACCGATATAAGGAAGCTTAGAAATTGCTGCGTTGGTTTGAACGATAATGCTTTGACCTGCAGCGTTAGTGGTTTGTTCGAAGAGTTGTTGCATGCTCATCTTACCAGTTCTAACTTCACCATTGTAAGAAACTGCCCAAATGTTTACCCAGTTACCATCATCGTTGGTGTAGCACCAGTCACCAGGTGTAGCAACGTCTGCAGCATCAATAACTGCTTGATAGTTGATAGAAGGTTTAGCCATAGCAGACTTAAAGATGTTCTTATATTCTGCAGATTTAGCAAGATCGCTGTTATTAGTTACATAGTAACCAGATTCAGCCATAATCTTTTGTGCTTCATCAGAGCAAAGGAATGCTAAGAAAGTAGCAGCTTCAGCTTTGTTAGTAGAGTTCTTCGGAATAGCCCAAGCGTTATCGGTAGATTGGTTAGCTTTGTAACCTTTAATTTCTACGTCGTTAACAACTTTAACAGAACCGTCAGTATTGTATTCTCTATATTGAGGAGCGGGTGCGATGTTCCAATCGATAGAACCGTTAGCGATCTTAGAAGATTCAGCCCAACCGATATAGAGCATAGCGATCTGAGAAGTAGTTAAACCGTTTAAGTAAGTACCGTTGTTAAGACGAGTAGAGTCTAATGCAACGCCGTAACCCTTTTGACCACCAGCTTTATCAACGTCCTTGTTTCTAGCCATGGTTAAACCAGAGAAGTAAGTCATGGTTTCATACATGGAAGGAATTTGATATAATTTACCATCGGTGTTAGTATCGGAATAAATTTCATCTTCATAAGAGTTTTCAGCAATCTTTCTTTCATTATAGTCTAAAAGGTCGCCAGCAGCATAAGTTGTTTCAATGTTTAAGTCGCTATCTTCGATAGTGATATCATCTAAAGCGATATAGCCGTGTGTTTCATCTAATAAAGAGAAGATAAGACCGTTGCTATCTGCATCGTATGCTAAACAGTCACCACCAACTGACCAACCGAGGAAGAACCAGTATTCTGATGCCATACCTACGGTAGTAGAAGAAGATGAGTTATAAGCTTGAGTAAAGATTGAAGAAACTGCTAAAAGTTCTTCCCAGTTCATGGGGATTAAGTTATTGAATACTCTGTAACCTTCAACAGAACCGGATGAACCGTCTAAGCCAAGAATTTCAGTCTTAGTGGTTTTGGTTACGTTAGCGCCGTTAGAAGGATCTTCATCATATACGTAATAACCGTGCGGTAAGTAACTTGTACCGTTAGCTTGGTTATAAGCATCTAAATCTTCTTCAGCAATAGAGATAATCTTAATACCTTGGTTTTCAAATAACGTAGTGTTATAGTAAAGTACGCAAGGAGATACAGAACCAGGAATTGCATAAAATGCAGCATTATCTAAAGTAGGACTGAACTTTGTAGTACCAGCAACATTTTTTGTACCAGATAAATACCTGTTCTTTAAGTTCTCACCAATCTTATCTAAATCGATAGAGCCAGCAATGTGTGCATCAAGCGGTTCAAGTACGCCAGAAGTAATAATCTTTTGTGAGTACTTGTCGTTGATTTCTACAAGGTCAGGAATATTAGTTTGACCTAATAATACAGTAGAAAGGTTAGAAGAGTTGTTAGGTGTAGGCTTAACTTCGAAACCAGCAGCCTCTGCCTTGTTTTTGTTCCAATAATCTGCTACTTTTTTAATAGATTCCTGATAAGTCATAGCGGAACTATTTTCATAGTAGAATTGGATACTCTTCTTTTTCGGGGGACGGTGGGTAGTACCACCATCAGTAGTGCCATCACCTTCACCACCAGTTACAGGGGGATTGGTAAGACCGCCATCGTCCTTCGGTGTACAACCGATTACCGAAAAACACATCAACATTGCCATAATAAGACAAATCAATGAAAAAATTCTTTTTTTCATAAAAACCTCCTAAATTTAAATTTTTTCATTTCGTTTTCCATTAAAAATTGGCCGATATCCGTTAGGGGTATACAAAATTATACTACCAAACCTAACTGGCATAATACTAGCCATCTTTTTTAGCATTAATATTATAAAACAAATTCAATAATAAATCAATATCAAAAATATACTATTTTATTGCAAAAATATACTATATAACAACTTAAAACAAAAAGATTTGAAAACTTAACAAAAAATATGAAAAAGTTTTTCATTTTAAGTATAGGTTTAGCAAAAATAAATGTTTTTAATAAAAATTAAAATGAGTAAAATAATCCGAGCCATTAATTTTGAGAACAAAAACTACTTTTACAAGCAAAAAAACACACTACGTCAAAATTATTTGCAATTTTTTGCTTTTGTGCAAATTATACAATAAAATTAAACGTAAAGTTAAAACCTACTCTACCCCGCCTTCGGACGAAACGTGGCGTTTATATGCACGATAAAACGTCTCGTAACTTTTAAAACCGCATTTGTAAGCTAGTTCTACAGCAGATAGCGACGCATACTTTTTATCAGCGCGCATTTTTATATAAGCACGCACTCTTACGTCGCTGACAAAAACACGTAAATCGACACCCACGTACCTGCTGATTTTGCGTGAAAGTACCATTTTTGAAATACAAAATTCCTTTGCTAAGCTATCCAAAGAAATATCCTTATCATAGTTTTTGTAGATATACCCGATAATCTCTGAAATTTGCGTATCTACTACCCCGTTACCATCCGTTAAGCCGTAACCCGCAACAATTAACGATAAAACGTAGTTGGTGTAAGTTATTTTTTCAAATTCAGTTAAGGTACGATTTTCAAAACTTTTAAAAAGCGATATAATTTCTGCATTAGCTTTTTTATCAGTTAAAACAGTTGGTAAAGTTTTACCATTATAGCACTCAAAAAAATCTTCCATATAGCGTTGACCAAATCTAAAACGCATAACCTGCCCATCATCTTTTACAAAAAAAGAAAAAAGTGAAAACGACGGACAAAAAACCAAATCCCCAGCGCTTAACGTAAAATCTTTTTCTTTAATAGAAAAAGCTAATTCTCCCTTAATTACCGCAAAAATTTGATTTGACATATCCATATCGTAAACGGACGACGACGCATTAGAGCGCTCTAACGAAAAGGCGTTACCCACCACGCCACCATCTAAATTTATTGGCAGTATATCTGTTTTTTTATTTTCCATAACACACCTCTTTACTATAAAAATTTTACATCAAATACCTTTATTAGTCAATAAAAATTCAATATTTTTGAAATATTGCGGTTTATTTTTGAAAGTTTTTACCTATATACGTCAAGTTATAAGAAAAATTTTTATACTTATATTGACAAACAGTAAGTTATAATGTATTCTTATAATACAAATAAAAGGTGGTGCAATATGCTTAACCCAAAACTATACACGTTACTTACCGTGGCGGAAACGCTTAACTTAACGCAAGCAGCGGCAAAATCCGGATTTACACAACCAGCAGTAAGTCAACATATTAAAGCATTAGAAGCGGAACTTGGCGTTAAACTATTTATAAGGAAAGATTCTGGCATAAAACTTACTAAAGAAGGCGAAATTGCCGTTAAATATGCTGAAAAACTTTTAGCCGTTTACGATAAATTAAAGCGTGAGCTTGGTAAAGATACTGTAAAGAAAACCAAAATTAATTTAGGTATTGATGAAAACAGTTTACCTAAATCTGTGGCTAACGGTATCCTTAATTTAGTTAATAACGAGCAAAACTTTGATATAAAATTAGTTTTTGACGAAGTAGTAAACTTATACGCCTTACTTGAAAATGACGAGTTAGACGTTATAATAACTGACCAAAAACCGATTAAAACCTTAAATGGGAAATTGCTTTTATCAAACCCCGTCTTAGTGCTTGCCCCCACTTTAAATAACAACGTTACACCTACCATAGAACTTAAAAACGTGTATGAAACGCCTTTTATATTTAAAAACGATAAAAGTAGGGCTTTGTTTATTTCGTCCTTAAAAAGCGCTGGGGTAAACGTTAAAAAACTTAAAATTGTGGCGGAATCATCCACCCCGTCTACCGCTATTAACCTTGCCGTGGCAGGTTTAGGCTATGCTGTTTTGTTTGAAAGCGACTCTTTATTAGATTTAAAAGACGGTAAACTTGTACCCGTTACTATTGAAGGGATAAATCCATCCGCATCAGTATACGCAATATACAAAAACGACTTTAAGCAAAATGATTTTATTAGCACTTTAAGTGATTTTATTTTTTAGCAAATAAATATCCACCAGCCTAGCTGGTGGTTTTTCATTTTCGGGCAATTAGCCCTAAACTATTCTGGCTTACGCACAAGTGCGTATTTAAACGACCTGCCAGTCCTGCACCTTTTACTTGCTACCCGTAAACGGGTCTTTG